>JAFOCB010000091.1 GCA_017381515.1 Clostridia bacterium
ATTGAAAGAAAAAACTGCCGGCGTGGTAAAGGCACTCTGCCTTCACGTTGCGCATACCTGCAATCTCAACTGTGCCTATTGCTTTGCCAGTCAGGGAAAGTATCACGGCGACAGAGCCATTATGAGCTTCGAGGTCGGAAAGCAGGCATTCGATTATCTTATCAAAAATTCGGGTACCAGACGCAATTTAGAGGTCGATTTCTTTGGTGGAGAGCCGCTTATGAATTTCGACGTGGTAAAGCAGCTTGTCGCCTATGCTCGTGAGATTGAAAAGGAGTATAATAAGAATTTCAGATTTACTCTCACAACCAACGGAATGCTCATTGACGATGACGTAATCGACTTTGCTAATAAGGAAATGAGCAACGTGGTACTCAGCTTGGACGGAAGAAAGGAAATTCACGACCGTTACCGCGTTGACTATTCGGGAAAGGGTAGCTGGGACCGCATAGTGCCAAAGTTTCAGCAGCTTGTAGAGGCACGCGAGGGAAAAAATTATTATATGCGCGGCACCTTTACCCACCGCAATCCCGATTTTCTGAACGATATAAAGCAAATGCTCGATTTGGGCTTTAACGAGCTTAGTATGGAGCCGGTGGTTTGCGCACCTGGGGACCCTGCCGAGCTGACCGAAGATGATTTGCCGATTGTTCTCGACCAGTACGAAAAATTGGCAGAACTTATGCTCGAAAGAAATAAGCAAGGAAAGCCCTTTACCTTCTATCACTATATGATTGATTTGACCGGCGGCCCCTGTATTTACAAGCGTATTTCGGGTTGTGGCTCGGGTACCGAATATATGGCGGTTACTCCTTGGGGTGACCTTTACCCCTGCCACCAGTTTGTCGGAGATGAAAAATTCCGTCTCGGCGACGTATGGACGGGTGTCACGAATACTGAAATTCAGGGTGAATTTGCCGCCTGCAATGTTTACGCCCACGAGGAATGTAAGGATTGCTGGGCTCGACTTTATTGCTCGGGTGGTTGTGCCGCTAATGCCTACCATTCAACCGGCTCGGTTACGGGTGTCTATGAATATGGCTGTAAACTGTTTAAAAAGCGAATGGAATGCGCCATTATGGTCGAGGTTGCAAAGGCGCTCGGTACCGAATGATGAAAACGCCGATTTGCGATTTTGTAAAAAAATATGTCGAAAGCGCTGCTTTGCGACTACACATGCCGGGGCATAAAGGGGTATCCTTTATCGGTATCGAATCGCTTGACATAACCGAAATTGACGGAGCCGATAGCTTGTATGAAGCGGGTGGAATAATCAAGGAGAGCGAAGACAATGCAAGCGCCCTCTTTGGTTGCCCGACCTACTATTCTACCGAAGGCGCTTCCCACTCTATTCGGGCTATGCTTTACCTTATTTCTCTTTACGCGGGGGAGAGGGGAGAGCGTCCGCGGATTTTCGCTGCAATGAACGCGCACAAGGTGTTTTTAAGCGCCGCCGCTTTACTTGATTTAGATGTTGAGTGGCTCGAATTTGACGGTAGAGAGGGTTATTTGTCCTGTCTCCCTGATGCGAAAAAACTTGATGCCTTTTTACAAAGCAGTGACAAAAAGCCGACTGCAATTTATCTCACATCGCCTGATTATCTCGGCAATATCACCGATATAAAGGCGATTTCAGCGGTGTGTAAAAAATACGGTGTCCTCCTCGCAGTTGATAATGCCCACGGAGCATATCTTCGCTTTTTGACTCCGTCACAGCACCCAATCGACCTCGGCGCCGACATTTGCTGCGACTCCGCGCATAAAACTCTGCCGGCGTTAACCGGCGCCGCATATTTGCATATATCGAACACCGCACCTCGGATTTTTGTCAGCGAGGCAAAAAATGCACTTGCACTTTTCGGCTCTACCAGCCCTTCGTATCTAATTCTGCAGTCGCTCGACCGACTAAACTTATATCTTTCAAGCGGCTATAACGAGCGGCTTTCATCACTTGCCGAAAGGGTGAAAATGCTCAAAACTCGCCTTTCCGAAGTTGGTTACACACTCTACGGAAACGAGACGACAAAGATTACCTTGGCAACCAAAGCGTACGGCTACACAGGCACCGATTTCGCAAAAATATTGGCCGAAAAAGGTATCGTTTGCGAATATGCCGACCCTGATTTTATCGTCTTTATGCTGACCGACGAGACTGGGGAGGAGGGACTATCTCGCCTCGAAAACGCGCTTTTATCGGTGCCGAAAATGCCGCCGATTGCCACCGACCGCATAGTAATTCACCGACCGGAAAGGGTAATGTCGATACGCGACGCAATGCTGTCACCTTGCGAAAGGGTGGCTACTGCTAATGGCCTCGGTCGAGTGCTTGCACAGCCGTCGGTGAGCTGTCCTCCTGCTGTGCCGATTGCCTTTTGCGGCGAAAAAATTGATGAAAAAACCCTTTTGGCTTTTGACTACTACGGAATAAAAGAGCTGACGGTAGTAAAGAAATAAAAAACTGCTTATCGGGAGATAAGCAGTTTTTTTGCATTTAAATCCTATTCGTTTTCGTTCATTTCGGTATAGAGCATGCACATTCCAACGGCGGTTATTGCGGCGGTTTCGGTGCGCAAAATTCGCTTACCGAGTGAAATGGTCTTTCCGCCTGCATCCTTTGCCTGCTTGATTTCTGCGTCATCAAAGCCGCCTTCGGGCCCGATTATAATTCCGACTGATTTTGCATTTTTAAGCTCGGTCAGCGCCTCTTTTGTCGATAAAATTCCGTCCTCGTTTTCATAAGGGACGAGAAGCAAATCGAGCTCTTTTGCGACAGCTAATGCGGCCTTGTACGAAACAATTTCGTTAATTTCGGGTATCGTGTTGCGTTTACTTTGCTTTGCGGCGCTTTCCGAAATTGCCTGCCAGCGTGTTTGCTTGGACTTTTTCTTTTTATCGTCGAGTTTTACGATACAACGCTTCATTTCAATCGGGGTTATCGAATATACTCCAAGCTCGACCGCCTTTTGAATAATAAGCTCCATTTTGTCGCTCTTTGGCAACCCTTGAAACAGGTGGATTTGAAGCGGTAGCTCGGTATTCTGATAATCCTCCTCGATAATCGGAGCGACAATTTCGTCATTGTCGATTGTCTCGATTTCACAAAGGTCACTTTTACCATTCGCACTAATCAGAATGGTGTCGCCGACCTTCATTCTCAGCACGTTTTTTATATGATTGTGGTCGGCTCCCGTAATAATATATCGGTCACCCTGCCGGCAATCATCTTTTATAAAGAAATTATACATCTTTTACCCCTTTTTGTTAGGTAATATTTTAAGCATTGTAAGAATTTTTTTGCTATATCCCTTGATAATGCGTATGTAGTACGGCAAAAATTTTGAGCAAAAGCGCTTTTGCGGCTTTTGTAAAAATTCGCTTATTTTATCATAGGTGTTTTCCCATCGCGAAAGTGAAAGCACCTCGCCGTTGGTATGATGATGCAGATAACCAACGCCGACGTTCACACCGCAGATTTTTCTGCAAAGAATTTGCAGGTCGGTGCTGCCTTTTTTCTTGCTGTCGATAAAACCGGTCGAACTTTCTATATAATTCTTAAACTTTTCGGTGTTATCGACCCCATTATACAGGCAGCGGTCGGTACTTATCCAATCAAATTCAATCATAAAGCAATGTTTATTTAACTCGCTAAAAAGTTTCTTATTTGATTTTTTGAGATATTGTGCGCCAAGCTTTCCGTGTTCTTCACCATCGACGATGAGGATACTGTGACCGCAGTCCTTCATTTTCCATAGCATGGCGCAACCTGCTCGGTCGTCGGCGCCGATACCGCATTTTTCGTTGCCGCTGAAAAAGAGGTCGTCTTTAAATTCAATCGTGCGCGGATCAGAAAAGGGTGTATCATAGCTTTTATCCCAAACGGTGTCGATATGAGCGACCAAAACAACGCGGTCCTTTCGCGTACCGGGAATATAAACGTAGCGTTCAAGCGGATTTTTACCCTTGCCCGAAACCGCCCCGTCCAAAGCGGCAAATCGCTCGAATATTTCATCACCGCTATCGAGCGGAATATTTAAAAAATCATATAGCAGCTTTTCGTTTTCCTTACTCATGTTTTACTCCAAATTGTTGTAGAAATTTTATGATTTAAAGGTTATAATAAAAATACAGACAAAAAAGAAGGGAAGTAATACTATGTCAGTGCTTAAAGTAACTAAAAACAACTTTGACGAGGTAAAAAACAGCGAAAAAACTGTACTCCTCGATTTTTATGCCGATTGGTGCGGTCCCTGCCGTATGGTTTCGCCCATTGTTGACGAAATAGCAGAGGAGTATCCGCAGTATCTTGTAGCAAAAATAAACGTTGACGATGAGCCCGAACTTGCCGAGAGCTTTTCGGTTACAACCATTCCTACCCTCGTCGTGATGAAGGGCGGCAAGGTGGTATCTCAATCATCGGGAGCCAGACCAAAGGAACAAATCCTTAATATGTTAGAGGGATAATCGCATTTTTTTAAAAAGGTCAAGTCACGCAGTTTATGAGTATTTTCCATAATTTACGCGTGATGACCGTACATATATGAATTGTATCATATCAGCCGACCTTTTTCAATAAGCACCTTGATACTGAAAAAAACATAATTAGGAGAAAAAATGATGGAGTATATTTATGATATGATTATCATCGGCGGAGGACCAGCCGGTTATACTGCCGCCTTATATGCTTCACGTGCAGGGCTTGATACCCTCGTGGTCGAAAGAATGTCTGCCGGCGGTCAAATGGCGCTCACCGGAGACATCGACAATTATCCCGGTTTTGACGAAGGGGTTGACGGCTTTACCCTCGGTATGAAAATGCAGCAGGGAGCAGAACGCTTTGGAGCAAAAACGAAATACGCAGAGGTAACGGGCGTTGACCTTTCTGATAAGATAAAGAGGGTGAAAACCTCGTCCGAGGAATTGTTGGCAAAAACTGTGGTTATTGCAACCGGAGCCAATCCCCGAGAGCTCGACATTAGTGACGAGCAGCAGCTTATCGGCAGGGGAGTGCATTATTGTGCCCATTGTGATGGTCGATTTTACAGGGATAAAACTGTGGTTGTCGTCGGTGGCGGGAACTCTGCCGCGGCTGATGCGCTCTATCTTTCCCGTTTGGTGAAAAAGGTGTATTTAGTTCACCGTCGCGACACATTAAGGGCGACCAAAATCTATCACGAGCCGTTGTTCCAAGCGCAAAACGTGGAGTTTGTGTGGAATAGTGTGGTCGAGGAATTTATTACCGACGACCGAGTGGTCGGCGTGAAGGTGAAGAACCTGGTGGACAAAAAAACCGGCGAAATTGCCTGTAACGGTGTATTTATCAGCATTGGACGTATGCCTGTCACCGCGTTTTTAAACAACGCAGTCGAAATTGATAAAAACGGCTATATCGTAGCCGACGAATCGACTAGGACAAATATTGACGGTATATATGCCGTTGGCGACGTTCGGACAAAGGCGCTTCGTCAGGTGGTTACTGCCGTAGCCGATGGAGCGGTAGCCGTTCATTATGCCGAGGAATATCTCGCACATTTTTCAGATTGATTAAAAAAAGCCCTTTGCAAACGGCTGACTTTTGCTGAATGCAAAGGGCTTTTTTATGATGGCATGGTTGAGAAAATGTAGTTTTTGTGCTATACTCAATGTATAAATATTTGGAGCTGAAGCTAATGAAACTGATATTTAACGCACTGATAAAATTCATATCGGGCTTAATTCTTGTCGGATTACTGCTTTTTCTCCCCACAGGGACGGTAGGTTTTTCTGGCGCATGGCTCTTTATCGCGCTTTTGTTTATTCCGATGCTTTTGCTCGGCATCGTGTTGCTTTTAAAGGCACCAAAGCTACTCGAAAAGCGACTCGACAGCAAGGAAAAGGAATCAACACAAAAGGGAGTAGTAGCGTTTTCGGGGCTGATTTTCCTCGCAGGATTTGTCGTGTCGGGACTTGATTTCCGCTTCGGCTGGTCAAAGGTGCCGACAGTAGTTGTCATAATAGCATCGACTTTGTTTCTTTTATCCTACGGGCTTTACGTCGAGGTTATGCGCGAAAATTCCTATCTTTCGCGCACGATAGCGGTGCAGGAAGGGCAAAAGGTTATTGACACAGGACTGTACGGAATTGTCCGTCACCCGATGTATATGGCGACCGTTATACTCTTTTTAATGATACCGCTCATTCTCGGCTCGTGGTATGGTTTTATGGTCTTTTTGTCATATCCTTTTGTCATAGTCGTCCGTATCAAAAATGAGGAAAAGCTCCTCACCGCCAAGCTCGACGGCTATGCGGAATATACAAAAAAGGTGAAGTATCGAATAATCCCATTCATTTGGTGACACGGGAATAAACAAAGCCGACGAGCGACGACTCATCGGCTTTTATTTGTGTTATATTTTATAAAAAATCATTTACCTTTGACACGTTTTTTTGCTTTTTTCAAAAGGTTCATTGTCTTAAAATACAATGAAAGTAACCCCGGACAATAAAGGGCAAAATTATAAAGCCACTTGTTCCTTTTGCTTAAAACGGGATAAACGATTTTCTTGTATTCCTTTAATGTCTCTCGCATCTTTTTGACGTCTGCGCTATGCGGTTTTTGTTTCTGGAAGCAGCGTACAAAGCAACCGAAAGCATCACTTTTTTGCAGGTTAGCATATTCGTCACGACCGAGCGATTCCTCGTTTTTCCATACCAATTCTCGGCGATGGAATCGGGACCAAAAGGCATCAAAATCATACTGCCACGAGGTATTGTTATCGTGAATACGATTGAGACACCACTGTTGTTTTAAAAAGGCGGCATTTGCTCCTTTCGCCAGATTTTCGTATATGAAATAAAAGTCCTCGCCAATAAACAGGTCGGTTTTGTACCGAGTGTCGCCGATTAAATCACGTCTCATCATGGTCCCGCTCATTACGTCAAATGGGGATTGCCCGTAAAAGAAGCTGCGCAAAGCTTGGTTATGCTCGTGATAGGTAATTTCAGCAGGCGTCACATCGTTCAGGAATTTGTTTCGCGCCTTGTCCCAATACTGTTGAGGGCAGTTGAGTGACCTTGTGCCGGTTATGGATGCGTTGTTTTCTTCCAGTCCGCAAACCAGCGTTTCCAGTAACAAGGGGTGAATAATATCGTCACTGTCTAAAAAGAAGACGTATTCACCTTTTGCGGAATCCAGACCTTTGTTTCGCGCGGACGAAACTCCTCCGTGTGCGCCAAAAAGGATTTTTATTCTATCATCCTTTGCCGCTGCTTGTCGGCAAATTTCTATGGTGCTGTCGGTTGAACCATCGTCAATTATTATTATTTCAAAATTTTTATGACTTTGTGCTAATACCGAGTCGATGCACTCCTCGATTACGTCCTGACGGTTATAAACCGGAACAATGATTGATACGGATTTTGTGTTAATGTCCATTTTATTCTCCGTTATGCTTTTTTATTTATTGTAGCATATTCAATTGCTTTTCACAATGGCGAAAGAAAAATGCACCCAAAATTATCGAAAAAGCTGCGTTTAGCCCCAACTATGGTACTTTCAGCTTCGTATAATATAATCACAGCAATCAGAAAAGGGGAGTTCGATGTGTTTTTTATCCTGCTGTTTTTATTTTATGCTGTTCTCGTTTATCTCGGTATGTGAAAAAAAGTTAAGGAGGATTTATTATGGGAATATTCGGTGATTTATTTGATTTCAACGGTGATGGTAAGCTCGATTTTTTCGAAAAAGCGGCAGAATTCGGTATGTTTATGCAAATGGTCGAATCCTGCGAACAAGATGCGCTTGAATCGGCGGGATTTGACGCCGACACACTTGCGCTAATGGATGATGACAAGCGCATAGAAGCACTGGAGGACGCAGGCCTCGACCCCGACGATTTCGATTTTTGATAGTGGAAAAGGATATATTCGTTGGGTAGGGTTGTGTTTTTGTTCATCCTAAATCAAATCAAATAGCCGTGATACGAATTTACGTATCACGGCTATTTGTTATGGTGCGGATAACAGGAATCGAACCTGCACCGAGTTGCCCCGACTAGAACCTGAATCTAGCGCGTCTGCCAGTTCCGCCATATCCGCATATTAAGTTTTATTAGCAAGATTTATTATATATTCGGTGCATTAGATTGTCAAGATTTATTTGCCCTTTTCTGCTCTACAACGCGATTTTTTAATTGACAAATAAGTTGTTCGGTATTATAATTATATGGCTGTGTAAAAACAGAATATTTCGAGGTGTGGCGCAGTTGGTAGCGCGGGTGGTTTGGGACCATCAGGCCGCAGGTTCGAGACCTGTCACCTCGACCAAATAAAAAAGTCGCTTTTTAAAAAAGCGACTTTTTTATTTATTTCACAATTTCATACGGCCAGTCGATTATACCGCCGAATTCCTTTACATTTGTATATCCGAGCCCTACGAGTGCCTCCGAAGCAATTTTACTGCGCCGACCGCTACGACAATAAACCAAAATGAGCTGGTCCTTGTCGGGCAAAAGCGACTCTGCCTTTGCCTCGATTTCGTATTCGGGAATCATAATTGCGCCCTCAATATGCCCCGCGTCAAACTCCTCTTGCGTTCTGGCATCGACTATTGCATAATCGGTTTCGCTGTCCATAAGCTTTTTTGCCTCGTCTGCCGAAATTTGCTCGTACGAGTTACCGCTTTCGGTAGCAGTTGGCTTATCCGAATTACACCCGGTAATTCCGAACAAGCATATCGTAATAAAAAGCATTGCGATTAGCCCCTTTATATTCATAAAATCACCTTTCATAATATTATTTTGCCCATAAATTTACGGCTCAATCAAAGCTCAATTTCAAGCCCTACGGGACAATGGTCGCTTCCCATAATATCGGTAAAAATGCGGCTATCCTTCACCTTGTCCATCACGCGCTCGGACACGACAAAGTAGTCGATTCGCCACCCGACGTTTTTCTCGCGAGCATGGTACATATAGCTCCACCAGGAATATTCCACCTTTTCGGGATAAAGCGTGCGGAATGTGTCGCAAAAGCCACTTTGAAGCAGTTCGGTGAATTTGCCCCTTTCCTCATCCGAAAAGCCTGCGCTGAAATGATTTGTTTTCGGGTTTTTGAGGTCGATTTCCTCATGGGCAACGTTGAGGTCGCCGCAATAGATTACCGGCTTTTTCGCATCAAGCGACTTAATGTAATCCCTCAGCGCATCCTCCCATTTCATTCGGTAATCCAGTCGGGCAAGCTCGCGCTGAGCATTCGGCGTATATACGCAAAGAAGGTAAAAATCATCGTATTCGAGGGTGATTGCGCGACCTTCGTGGTCGTGCTCGTCGATGCCGAGCCCGTATTTGACCGAAATGGGCTCTTTTTTTGCAAAAACAGCCGTACCCGAATATCCCTTTTTCTCAGCGCTATACCAATATTGATGGTAGCCTTCTGCTTCAAAAGAGGCTTGCCCAGGCTGCATTTTCGTCTCCTGAATGCAGAAAAAATCGGCATCAGTATCTTTGAAAAATTGCTCAAACCCCTTGTTTAAGCAGGCGCGAAATCCGTTGACGTTCCATGATATAAGTTTCATAAATTTTGTCCTTTCACCATTCGTTCAATGAGGATATTTCCGTTCAGTTTTAGCCATTTTCGCCGCTCTTTATAGTCGGGGAGAATGCTCTCGACCTCGTTCCAAAAGCGGCGTGAATGATTCAGTTCCTTTATGTGACACAGCTCGTGAACGATAACGTAATCGATAATTTTCTCCGGCATCAGCATTATCAAACAGTTGAAATTAAGGTTGCCCTTTGCAGTGCAGCTGCCGTAGCGCGTTTTTTGATTTCTGATTGTAATTTTTCCGTATTTTACACCGATTTTGTCGGCAAAAAGTCGAACTTTTTCCTCAATAATCGGCTTAGCTCCGGCTTTTAGCGAGTCGATTTCGTCACTCGTTATCGGTGTAAGCGAATTTAGTCTTTCGGTGCGATTTGCTATTCTTTTCTGCGCCTTTTCAATCCATTCCTTTCGCTCTTCGAATATTTCGCGAATCTTTCTTTCGCTCATAAAAAATGGTGCACGAATGGTAACCATCCCATCCCGTTCAACCGTAATGGAACAGCTTTTTCTGAATGATTTTATTATGGTATATTTTTTATTTTCACCCATTCGCCACACATCCATTCTGCTTTTAATTATATCATATCCTGCAATTTAAGTAAACAAATAAAAAAGCCGCAATAAAGCGGCTTTTTCTCATATCTTAAACAACAATTCCCCATAGGTCGGGTAGGGCCAGTATTTTTCGCCAACGAGGGTTTCGAGCTCGTCGGCAACCCTTCTTGCCTCGTTCATTTTCACGAGGATAACGTCCTTTACGTAAACGGCATTTTCGAGTGCGTTTGTGGTCGGAGTAGCCGAATGAACGGCGGTGTCAAGCTCGGACGCGCGGTCGCAAAGTTCCTCAGCAAGCGCGGTCAAACGGGCGATAATCCTTTCCTCAAACTTGGTCGAAAGGGCAGGGGAAATGGCCTTTTTATTAGCGGCGCTTTCTGCCAAATCTTTTATGTAAGAAGCTACTGCGGGGATAATTTCCTTATACAGCATATCTAATGCGGTGAGAGCTTCTATGCGGATGACCTTTGCATACTGTTCGAGATAGATTTCGTATCTTGAATGAAGCTCAACTTCTGAAAATACCTTGTGCGTGGTGAAAAGGTCAATCGACTTTTTGTTAATCAGGTGTGGCATACAGTCGACGGTAGTTTTAAAGTTTTTGAGTCCTCTTTTTTCGGCCTCGTCCTGCCATTCCTTTGAATAGCCGTCGCCGTTGAAAATGATTCGCTTGTGTTCCTTAATCGTGCGTTTAATGAGCTTGGATACAGCGGTGCCGAAATCTTCCGCTTTTTCGAGCTCGTCGGCAAACTGTCTGAGAGCTTCGGCGATAATAGTGTTAAGCACGATGTTCGGATTTGCGACCGAGGCAGAAGAACCGAGCATACGGAATTCGAATTTATTTCCCGTAAATGCAAAGGGCGAGGTTCTGTTTCTGTCGGTGTTATCCTTCGGGAAGTGGGGAAGTACGTTTACGCCGATTTCCATATCGCCGAGCTTTGCGTTTTTATAAGGTGTACCGCTTTCAATCGAGTCGAGAATAGCGGTCAGCTCGTCGCCGAGGAATATCGAAACGATTGCCGGCGGCGCTTCGTCTCCGCCGAGACGAAGGTCATTGTTTGCCGATGCAATCGAAATTCGCATAAGCTCCTGATAATCGTCAACCGCCTTTATCGAAGCGGCGAGGAAAAGAAGGAACTGCGCATTTTCTGACGGAGTTTTTCCGGGGTCAAGCAGATTTTTACCCGTGTCGGTCGAAAGCGCCCAGTTGTTATGCTTACCGCTTCCGTTAATTCCCGCAAAGGGCTTTTCGTGCAAAAGACAGACCAAATTATGCTTTGCCGCAACTTTTTTCATGGTCTCCATTGTGAGCTGGTTGTGGTCGGTTGCAATATTGGTCGTTGTGTAAATGGGGGCGAATTCGTGCTGTGCAGGGGCAACCTCGTTGTGCTCGGTTTTTGCCAGTACGCCGAGCTTCCACAGCTCGTCGTCAAGCTCGGCCATAAATGCCTGAACTCGCGGCTTTATCGCGCCAAAATAGTGGTCGTCGAGGTCCTGACCCTTCGGCGGTTTTGCGCCGAAAAGGGTACGTCCCGTGTACATAAGGTCGCGACGTTTTTCGCAACGCTCCTTGTCGATGAGAAAGTATTCCTGCTCGGGCCCAACGGTAGGAATTACTCGATTTACCTTTGTGTTTCCAAAAAGGCGGAGTATTCTGAGCGCCTGTGTATTTAGAGCGTCAATCGAGCGGAGGAGGGGCGTCTTTTTATCAAGGGCAACGCCGGTATAGGCGCAAAAGGCCGTAGGAATGCATAAAACGCTATCCTTTATAAACGCGTATGACGTCGGGTCCCAGTTGGTGTATCCACGTGCCTCAAAGGTGGCTCTGATACCGCCATTCGGAAAGCTCGAAGCGTCGGGTTCACCCTTTATAAGCTCCTTGCCCGAGAATTCCATAATAATCCCTTCACCCGATGGCGAAACGAAGCTATCGTGTTTTTCGGCGGTGATACCCGTCATCGGCTGGAACCAATGGGTAAAGTGGGTTGCACCCTTTTCGATAGCCCAGTCCTTCATCGCGTTTGCAACTACGTTTGCATCCTCGAGCGAAAGGGGAGTGTTATCGTGAATTGATTTTTTTACCGAATCGTAGGTTTTGCTCGGCAACCTTTCCTTCATAGCTGAGTCGCCAAAAACCATACAACCGAATATTTCAGGAATATTTGTCATATTGCCCTCCCAAGAAAAAGCGGTAAAGTCCGCAATTATTTAAGTAATTTTTTGATATATTTTCTGTATTTTACGCAGTAAAGCGCCGCAATCCGCGAAATACATATATCGTAAAGTATAAAGAACACATTGCCAATCGCGAGGGTTATCCACGCAAAAAGCATTTTATCAAAGCCGAGCGCCGCAAGTGAAAACACCGCAATCAGAATTGCATAGCTTGCAATCATAGCCGCGTTAAACAGCGTAAATTTTACTATGTATTCAATCGCTCGTACCCTAATTTTTTCAATCAGCGATTTTACAATCGGATAGTAGCCGAAAAACAGCGCAAAAAGTATCCCTGCCTCGTTTATGCCGAGGATAAAGGTCAGAACCGCTGATACAAAATATGCGGCAAATGCCCATTTTACGCCTATTTCTATTACGATAATGACGCCAATGACTCCTGCGATAGCGGGCATCGCCTGTGACGCGGCCTGAAAGATATTGCCGCACATAACCAGTATCACGCTCAAGGCCGCCATTATCGAGCAAAATGCGATTTTTTTACTCTTTTTCATAGCTTATCGGCAACAGTTGCAAAGACAGTTTAGGCACATCAGTCCCTGGCAAATATCACACGGAGTACAGCCCTGCATGTCGGCACCTGTGCGATAGGGATTTGAGCCGCTTCGTTGCATATTGATATGGTTCAGTGCTGCTCTGTATTCGGGGTTTGATGGGTTCATTCTGTACGCCGTAGCGAAGTTGGTGTACGCATTGTCAAACCAGCCGCGCTTATACTGTACGCTACCGTTCAGATAGTACCATTCAGCGTTTCTCTCGTTTATCGAAACGGCATCGAGCATTGTCTGTGCCTTTTCGAGTTCGTTTCGCTGGATATAAAGACGGATTTCGCTGAAACTTTGATTCTGGTATGCCGAGTAACCGCCGGTGTCGCCCGAAGCGTGACCGCCGCCCTTTCTTTCGTTCATAATCGAATCGTATGCCTCGTTGATTTCTTTCATCTTTTCGTCGGCGAGGTCGCTGAGCGGATTGTCGGCATAGTTGTCGGGATGATATTTTTTGGCAAGCTCTCTGTACGCTGCCTTAATTTTATCATCGCTGTCGTTTCTCGATACGCCGAGTATTTCGTATGGGTTTTTCATTCTTTTGCTTCCTTTCTGCCGCAAACCGCCTTTCCGCCGGTTTCGATCAGTCCTATATAAATAATATTCCTCAGAATTCCGCCAAATCGCTTGATTTCAAGTAGTTCTAGTGCATTTCCTGCCTCGGCGGCACAAACATTCATTGTCATCACTGCTGATTCCACCGAGCTGTTTTTAAGCGGGTTAAAATTGCCCGATTTAATATCCTCGTCGATGTCCTCGACCGCGTCGATAAGATAGATCCACTTTCCTATGCAGTAACCTATCTGGGCCAAAATGCGCCCCTGAATCTCATTGTCCGTGCAAAGGGAAAACAGCTGTTTCATAGCCGCTGCGGTTGGCTCAGCCGCCTCGTCCATTCCGACATTTTCCTTTTTTTCTACCTTAATTTGATAGTTTACCATATCTAGCATGGTCTTTGCAATATCGGGGAATAATTTAATCGACTTTTCATATTTTCGTGAAAATATTGCCTTAAATACCCTGTACCTGAATTTTTTCAGTCCCTTGCTATCCTCGATGTTGTCGACGATTTTTGCATACACGCTCGATACAGGCGCGGCTGAAACGAGGTCGAAAACATCGTCCTTGTCGGATATGTATACGCATTTTTTAAAGGGGTTATAAACGCAACCCTTTCGCTTGTACTGCGGGTCGGTTTCGTGCATCGCCAGCATTATTATCGCCAGAAAGGTGAAATCGTAGCTAAGTGTCATTCGTGCGATGTGACCGTATTTTTTGCCCATCCTCTTGCAAAGGGTGCAATAGGCGGCTTTATAGGTTTCGTATTCGCATACTTTGAGCTGGTCCTTGAATGGCTTTACGTATCCAAACATTTTTTAATCAAGCCGCCTTTCCTTTTTTTATTAAAGGATTTTTTTCAGATAGGCCCCTGTGAATGAGCCCTCGGTTTCGGCTACCTCTTTCGGTGTGCCGGTAGCGACAATTTTGCCGCCGTGTTTTCCGCCGCCGGGACCAAGGTCGATGATGTGGTCGGCGGTTTTTATCATATCGAGGTTATGCTCGATAACGACAACGGTGTTGCCCTTGTCGGCGAGCTGTGAAAGTACGTTTATCAGCTGATGAACGTCGGCGGTGTGAAGTCCCGTCGTCGGCTCGTCGAGGACGTAAATTGTCCGTCCCGTCGATACCTTTGCAAGCTCGGTTGCAAGTTTCACTCGTTGCGCTTCACCGCCCGAAAGGGTGGTTGCGGGTTGACCGAGCTTTACGTAGCCGAGCCCGACGTCAAACAACGTTTTCAGCTTTCTGTGTATCTTTCTGTGGTTTTCAAAGAAGGTCATTGCCTCCTCAACCGTCATATCGAGAATATCGTGAATATTCTTTCCTTTGAATTTTACTTCCAGCGTTTCTCGGTTATACCTCTTACCCTTACATACCTCGCAAGGTACGTAAATATCGGGCAAAAAGTGCATTTCTATTTTTAAAATTCCGTCTCCGTCACAGGCATCACAGCGGCCACCCTTTACGTTGAAGCTAAATCGGTTGGCACCATAACCCCTGATTTTCGCATCGGCAGTTTGGGCAAAAAGCTCGCGAATATCACCAAAAACGCCCGTATAAGTGGCGGGGTTTGAACGCGGTGTCCTGCCGATAGGTGACTGGTCAATGTCGATAATTTTGTCGAGATGCTCTATGCCTATTATATCGTCGTGATCGCCCGCAAATGTCTTTGCACGGTTGAGCTCGTTTGCCAGCCGTTTATACAGAATTTCGTTGATAAGCGACGATTTTCCCGAGCCCGAAACACCCGTAACGCAAACAAATTTGCCAAGCGGAATTTCGACGTCGATGTCGCAAAGGTTGTTCCGTCTTGCTCCTTTAATCACGAGCGAGTTTCCGTTTCCGTCGCGAAGTTTTTTTGGTAGCGGAATGCTTCTGCGACCCGAAAGATATGCTCCCGTAATCGAGTTTTCACATTTTTTAATATCCTCTACATTGCCGGTACAAACGATTTCACCGCCGTGGATACCCGCACCGGGACCGACGTCAACGATAAAGTCGGCGGCGTTCATGGTATCCTCGTCATGCTCAACGACAATGACCGTGTTGCCAATGTCCCTCAAATGCTTGAGGGTAGCAATCAGCTTTTCATTATCTCTTTGATGCAAGCCGATACTCGGCTCGTCGAGAATATACATAACCCCCATCAGCGACGAACCGATTTGGGTTGCCAAACGGATTCGCTGACTTTCGCCGCCCGAAAGGGTAGCCGACGTTCTAGCAAGTGTGAGATAATCAAGTCCCACGCTGTTTAAGAAGCCGAGTCGTTCCTTGATTTCCTTTAAAATGCCCTTTGCGATAAGGTAGTCCCTTTCGCTGAGCTTGATATTGTTAATAAAGTCGAGTGCCTCGTCAATATTCATGAGGCAAACATCGTTAATATTTTTGCCCCCAACGGTAACGGCAAGCGCAATCGGATTGAGTCGTGCGCCGTGACATTCGGGACATTCGCAGGCGTTCATCACGCTTTCAATTTCGGTGCGTGAATATTCGCTTGACGAGGTGGCATATCTGCGCTCTAAATTATTGATAATGCCTTCAAAAGCGGCATTGTAATAGCCACCGCCATAAGCGGTCGTACGTTCCATTCTCAGTTTTTTGTCGCCCGTTCCGTATAAAAGGGCATTCTGTCCCTCTTTGCTAATTTCCTTAAACGGAGTGTCGAGGGTAAAGCCGTATTCCTTTGCAATCGCAGAGAAATACATATTGGCAATCGAGTTATCCTTGCCTATTGAAGCCCAGCCGCTAGCGTGGATTGCCCCTTGGTTGAGTGACAAGCTCTTATCTGGCACGACCAAGTTTTTATCTACGTGCTGAAAGGTGCCGAGTCCCGAGCATTTTTGACACGCGCCAAACGGATTATTGAACGAAAACATTCGCGGAGAAAGCTCCTCCACGCTGATATTATGCTCAGGACAAGCATAATTCTGCGAAAAGGTCAGCTCCTTGCCGCCGATAACGTCGATGACTATAATTCCGTCCGAAAGTTTTGCCGCCGTTTCGATCGAGTCGGCCAGTCGGGAATGGATTTCAGGCTTGATTACCAGTCGGTCTATGACAATTTCGATGTTGTGCTTTTTATTTTTGTCCATCTTAATCTGTTCGGTCAGCTCGTACATAATTCCGTCCACACGAACACGGACAAACCCGCTCTTTTTAGCGTTTTCAAGCTCTTTTACATATTCGCCCTTACGTCCTCTGACAATGGGGGAGAGTACCTGAAACTTTATTCCCTCGTCGAGCGTCATAATGCTGTCGACGATTTGGTCGACCGTCTGGTGAGCGATTTCGCGGTTACAAATCGGACAGTGAGGCACACCCACTCTGGCAAAGAGAAGGCGCAGATAATCATATATTTCGGTAACCGTACCTACGGTTGAACGGGGGTTTTTCGAGGTGGTTTTCTGGTCGATTGAAATAGCGGGAGAAAGCCCGTCAATCGAATCGACGTCGGGCTTTTCCATTTGACCGAGAAACATTCTCGCGTATGATGAAAGCGATTCTACATATCTTCGCTGTCCTTCGGCATAAAGGGTATCAAAGGCAAGCGACGATTTTCCCGAGCCGGAAAGCCCCGTGAAAACCACCAGCTTGTCACGCGGTATTTCCAAATCCACGTTTTTGAGGTTATGCTCTCTTGCGCCCTTTATGGTGATTTTATCAATTGGCATTTTTTCACCTTTTGTAAATAATTATTTTCCCTTGCGAAGCTGCTCAATTCGGTCGCGTAAATATGCCGCGTGCTCGAATTCAAGCAGTTTTGCAGCGTTTTTCATTTCTCTTGTGAGCCGTGCGATAAGCTCCTCTCTTTCCTTGCGAGAGAGCTTTTTGCCCGATTTTTCGTCGGTCGGCTTGCTCGAGATTTCGATAACGTCGCGAATATCCTTTTTAATCGTTTTCGGCACAATTCCGTTTTCGATATTATATTTTGTTTGAATTTCGCGGCGACGGTTGGTTTCGTTAATGGCTCTTTCCATCGACGGAGTGACCGAGTCGGCGTACATTATGACCTCGCCCTCCGAGTTTCGAGATGCTCGTCCAATGGTCTGAATGAGCGACGTTTCGGAGCGAAGGAATCCCTCTTTATCCGCATCGAGTATGCAAACGAGCGAAACTTCGGGTATGTCGAGTCCCTCTCGTAGCAGGTTAATTCCGACCAAAACGTCGAATTCGCCCGTTCTTAAATCGCGGATGATCTCCATTCGTTCCATGGTATCAATGTCGTGATGCATGTATCTCACCTTGATACCCGTTTGCTCGATATAATCGGTCAGGTCCTCTGCCATTTTCTTTGTCAGAGTGGTGACGAGTGTTCGCTCACCCTTGCTGATGCGCAGGTTGATTTCGCTAACGAGGTCGTCAATCTGACCGTCTGTTGGTCGAACTGAAATCAGCGGATCAACCAGTCCCGTCGGGCGAATAACCTGCTCAACGAATTGGCTGGAATGCTCCTTTTCGAATTCGCCCGGTGTCGCCGAAACGTAGATTGCCTGATTTATGTGCGAATAAAATTCGTCAAAGTTGAGCGGTCGGTTATCGTATGCCGACGGCAAACGGAAGCCGAATTCAACGAGATTTTCTTTTCTCGCTCTGTCACCGCCAAACATTCCTCTGACCTGCGGCAGAGTAACGTGCGACTCGTCAACGAAAAGTAAAAAGTCGTCGGGGAAATAGTCAAGCAAGGTAAAGGGTGTGCATCCCGCAGGACGTCCCGATAATACCCTCGAATAGTTTTCGATACCCTTGCACATTCCGATTTCGCGTAGCATTTCGATATCGTATTCTGTGCGCTGCTTAATTCGTTGCGCTTCAATAAGCTTTCCGCTTTGTTTAAACCATTCGGTGCGCTCAATCATTTCGTCATATATATTTTGGAGCGCGACGGCCATTTTATCCGCGGGAACAATGTAATGGGATGCGGGATAAACTGCCGCGTGCGATAGTACCGCCTTGATTTCGCCCGTCAGCGCTACAAATTCGCTCACTCGTTCAATTTCGTCGCCGAAAAATTCCACCCTCAGCGCAATTTCTGAATTGTACGCGGGGAAAATTTCGACAACGTCACCTCTAACGCGAAATGTGTTTCGTACAAAGCTGATGTCGTTTCGGTCGTACTGCAGGTCGACCAAACGGCGAAGTAACTTGTCACGTGACATTTCGAGCCCGGGACGTAGCGAAATAATCATATTTCGGTAATCAATCGGGTTTCCGAGCGAATAAATGCAGCTGACACTAGCCACGATGATAACGTCCCGTCTTTCCGAAAGGGAGGCGGTTGCCGCGTGACGAAGCTTGTCAATTTCGTCGTTTATAGCCGAGTCTTTTTCGATATATGTGTCGGTGCCGGGGAGATATGCCTCCGGTTGATAGTAGTCATAGTAGGAAACAAAATATTCCACCGCGTTCTCGGGGAAGAATTCGCGGAACTCACTGCAAAGCTGTGCGGCAAGTGTCTTATTATGAGCGAGAACGAGGGTAGGGTGGTTTACCTTTTCGATAATATTCGCCATCGTAAATGTCTTTCCCGAGCCGGTAACACCGAGTAGCGTTTGCTCTCTCTTGCCGTCGATGACTCCTTTCGAAAGGCGGTCAATCGCTTGCGGCTGGTCGCCTGTCGGCTTGAATTTTGAATGTAAAATAAACTTATCCACTTGTCCTCACTCCTTTCATTATGTTTATTATTGATCTTTTTTACGTATAAATTACGCTTGTTTAATCAGCTTTTCGAGTGTTTGCTTAATGACAATGAGAGCTTTCTTTGAGTCGGTGATTCCCTTTACTGCTGTTTCGATGGGACAAGCGCTGTCACCCGAACGATTTATGATATACGGTACCGCTTTATCGTAAAAGGTGTCGACTCCGTTTGATTGCAAAATGTCCACTGCATCCTTACTCATCAGTCCTGCCCAAACCGCCTTTACGTGAAGCAAAACGTACAGGTGTGCCGCACCTGCGCCAACCACCTTATCCGCGGCACAAAAGCCATTGAAATCGCAATCGCTTTCTAAGAAATCGATCAGCGGCTTTACTCCGCGCAGTGTTGAGTGATGCTCCACTCCGTCTGAATAAAGCACACAGGTGTAATTGTTATCGGTCAGAATCTTTTTGGCTGTTAAAATATCCTTGTTCATATATTAAAACGCCTTGAATTCACGAAATACGGTACGACCAAAAGCTGCAGAATATATCCCGGAAGCGCAAGCAAAAGACCGCTCAAAGCCGCAGTTGCGGTTATCGAAATATCACTTATAAATGCGCCCAAAATCAAGGTAGCCGCTATGCGTAAAATTCGGCTAAGCAATTGAACAACAAGAACCTTAGCGAAAATATTCATTTTCGTTTTATTAATCAGCCCTGCAAAAATGCCGAAGCACACAAGTTCAATGGCTATCAGCGGAAGCATGGAAGGAGCAGGCATACCGCTTATCGCGTAACTTACAATCGGTGACAAAATACCCGCAATCACACCTGCAACTGCATTGGTTTTAAAGGCCAAAATAAGCACCGGCAGATACATGGGCAGAAACATTTGACCGAATTTGCCGCCCATTCCGGCAAACACGCCAAAGGCGTGAAAAACCTGCGGCAAAGCAACTGCACAAAGAGTTGCTACTCCGATTGCTGAAATATATCGTAGTATCCCGTGTGTGTTTTTGTTGATTGATTTTTCCATTTTAGCGACCTCTTAAATTTTAGCTATTTTTTCGAGCTCTTGCTTTATATCAATGCTTTGAGGGCAAACCTTTTCGCATTTTCCACATTTTATACAATCACTTGCCGCGGGCTTGTCCTTTGGAAATTCCTCTTTTGCCTGCTGTGCGGTGATTTTTGCTGACAACACCTTGTTATAGCCGGCAAAAAGCTGCGGGATAGGTATGTTTTTGGGGCAAACGTCGGTGCAATAGCTGCAACCTGTACAAGGAATTTGCACCACCTGACGTATAATTTCGCGTACTCGGTCGGTTGCCTCATATTCCTTTTCATTAAACGGAACAAAATCGGTAAAGGTGTTTATATTATCCTGCATCATGTCCATATTACCCATTCCCGAAAGTACCATAAACACTTCGGGATAGCTTGCGGCATAACGCAGAGCATAAGAGGCGTAGCTGCCACCCTTTAACTCGTCAAAAACCTTTTTTGCTTCATCGGGCAGGTTTACCAAATATCCGCCTCTGACCGGCTCCATGACTATTACCTTTTTGCCGTGTTTTACGGCAACGTCGTAGCATTTTTTACTCTGCACAGAGGGGTCATCGTAATCGAGGTAATTTATTTGCAGCTGAACCGCTTCAATATCGGGTTGCTCTGTAAGTATCATATCCAGAATGTCAGCGGTGTCATGAAACGACATAGCAATATGCTTGATTTTTCCTTGTTCTTTCAACCTTTTTGCTGTTTCAAAGCTATTGCATCTCTTGTGCTTCGGATATGAGTTTCGTGTTAAACAATGGAACAGATAAATGTCAAAATATTCTACCCCGCATATCTCCAACTGCTTTTCAAAAAGGGGAATAATGTCCTCTTCTTTTTCAAAAAACCAGTCGGATAATTTGTCCGCTAGTACGTAATCTTCGCGATCGTAACGGGAGGTGAGGCAGTCGTGTATAGCCACTTCACTTTTCCCGTCGATGTATCCGTGAGCGGTGTCGAAATAATTGAATCCGGAATCAATAAACGCATCAATCATGCGACTAAATTCCTGACGGTCCACCTGATCATCCGTCATTTTCAGTCGCATACAACCAAAGCCCAGTTTACCCTTAACCTTGTCGAAATCCATGCTATGTAACCCTCCTGAAATTGTTATGAGAATTTGTATTTTGTAAACACTTTAGAATGTAGTATGAAACTTGATTATTCAAGATGTTTTGCTTGGCTATTATAACATTATATCATAAATTATTTTATAAGTAAATAAAAAACCACACGAATATCGTGTGGTTGAATGGTTGCTTACGAGTTTGATAATTTTTTGTTTTTTTAGTGAAAAAATATAAACGATTATATGTCCAAAAAAGTTAGAATTTTAAAAATACAGTCCCATAGAATTTTTAAAATACACGCTGTTCATTCCAAGCTTTTCCGGAGCGGTAAAATCTTTTGCAGGATTGTCGCCTACATAAACCATCTCTTTATAGTTGGTGTTAAAAAAATCGTGCA
>JAFOCB010000092.1 GCA_017381515.1 Clostridia bacterium
CGATATTTACATGGGCTCGGTGGATATTAAGAAGCAGGCACCCAACGTTGCCAGAATGAAGATTCTTGGAGCAAACGTTGTAGAGGTAACACACGGACTCGCAACCTTGAAGGAGGCGGTTGATGCCGCATTTGCCGCATACGCGAGAGAGTATAAGGATAGCATTTACTGCATCGGCTCGGTGCTTGGCCCCCATCCCTTCCCGATGATGGTTCGCGACTTCCAGAGCGTTGTCGGTATCGAGGCAAGGGAACAGTTTATGGAAATGACGGGTGAGCTTCCCGACGCTATCGTTGCTTGTGTTGGCGGTGGCTCGAATGCGATGGGCTTCTTCTCGGGCTTCCTTAATGACCCGGTTGACATTTACGGCGTTGAACCGCTTGGTCGCGGTGCAACACTCGGGGACCACGCCGCAAGCTTGAAATACGGCGAGGAAGGAATCATGCACGGCTTTAACAGCTTGATGCTTAAGGACGAAAATGGCGAACCTGCACCTGTTTACTCGGTTGCAAGCGGTCTCGACTATCCCTCGTCGGGTCCCGAACACGCATTTTTGCACGATCTCGGTCGCGTAACCTATGACGTAATCGACGACGAGGATACCATCGACGCATTCTTTGCCTTGTCAAAGACCGAGGGAATCATCCCCGCAATCGAAAGCTCGCACGCGGTTGCTTACGCAATCAAACTGGCGCAGAAGATGGGACGCGGCTCCATCCTCATCAACCTCTCGGGCAGAGGCGACAAGGACATGGACTTTATCATCGAAAAATACGGAATCAGATAATAAATTCATAACCGACCTGTTTTCGCAGGCCGGTTTTTTTGTGCGATTTTGCCACTTGTATAAAGGAGAGGAGGGGTTTATAATACGTGGGAAGAGAAATTTTTTGTCAAAAAAAGGGGTGAGGAGCTTATGGCACGAAAATTGACCGAGGGCAGACCGTCAAAGGTGCTTTTCCTTTTCGCGATACCGATTTTATTGAGTACGGTTTTTCAGCAGCTTTATACCATAGCGGACAGCGTTATCGCGGGTAAATTCGCGGGTGAAAGTGCGCTTGCCGCCATTGGCGCTTCCTATCCCGTGACCATGATTTTTATGGCGGTTGCCTTTGGCTCGAATGCAGGTTGCTCGATTATCATTTCCCAGCTTTTTGGCGCAGGTCGAGTCCGCGAGATGAAAACGGCCGTCAGTACCGCTATGATTACCTTGGCTATGTTGTCGTCGGTGCTTTCGGTGGGTGCGCTTATTTTTGCGCCACAGATTATGACGGCGATGAATACGCCGACCAATATTTTGGGCGAGGCGACAGAATATTTTAGGATTTATCTGGGCGGATTTCTGTTTTTAGCCCTTTACAATATCGCAAACGGCGCATTTACCGCCCTCGGCGATTCAAAGACTCCGCTTTGGTTTCTCATCGCATCGTCGGTGGCAAACGTTGTGCTCGACTACATTTTTGTCGCCAAGTATGATTGGGGCGTCGCAGGTGCCGCTTGGGCGACCTTTATTACGCAAGGATTTGCCTGCGTTTTTGCCGTGATGACGCTGATTATCCGACTGAACAAAATGAAGTCGGAGAAATACGAGATTTTTTCATTCAAAATGCTGCTAAATCTCGCCCGTGTTTCGAGCCAGACAATCACGCAGCAGAGCTTCGTTTCGGTCGGCAATATGCTTGTCCAGTGGCTGATAAACGGCTACGGCTCGGCAATTATTGCAGGATTTTCCGCCGTTATCAAGCTGAACACCTTCGCCGTGACCAGTATTTACACAATGTGCCGAGCCATGTCGGCATTTACGGCGCAGAACGTTGGCGCAGGAAACTATGACCGAGTCAAAAAGGGGTATCGCTCGGCGGCGCTTATCAGCGCGGCTGTTGCTGGATTTTTTACGATTGGATATATGCTTTTTGGCAAATTTTTTGTTTCGATGTTTCTCGAATCGGATAGCAGCGGTGAAGCGCTCAAAATTGGCACCGAAAGTATCAAAATTATCAGCTCCTTCTATGTTGTCTTGTCGGTAAAATTGGTTAGCGATGCCGTTACAAGCGGCGCAGGAGCAATGAAGCTTTTTGCAATCGCGACCTTTGCCGACCTGCTTTTGAGGGTTGCGCTGTCGTATGCACTTGCACCATTTTATGATATTACGGGGATTGCTTTGTCGTGGATAATCGGCTGGACGGTTGCCGCCATAATGTCATACTGCTTCTACCGATTTGGCAACTGGCGGGGAAAGAAACTCGCGTAAAAAACTGAATAAAAAAATAAAAGTGACCACTCCTTTTGAGTTAAAAAGGGCGGTCACTTTTTTTATATCATGGGGGCAAACTGAAAAGATTGCGCGGCAGGTCAAAAGGACGATGCCGACACCGTCACCGACACAAAACGGGCCCGTCAGAAACTTCCCCCTTGATGACAGTATATGAGCCAAATTCGGCATTGACACAAAAAACTTAATCCTGTCATGGAATGTCAGGGTCAAAAGATGATATGTTGTATTCGGAGCAAAAGTGAAAGACCGGCCGGTTTACCTTCTTTGCCGAAAGGTGTGGCAGGGAAGGTTTGTGACACTTTTAGCTCTTTTTTTATACTTAAAAGGAGTGATAAGATGCAAAAATCAAGTCGGGTTGCGCCCGAAACTGTCTTTGCCGAGTTCAAGGCGGCAAGGGAACACAAGGAGCTTATCGGCGAAAAGGGAATTTACGAGCAGTCGAGGGTGAATGAGCGATTTTTTGTCGGTGACCAGTGGCACGGAGCCCGTTGCGGTACCGACCGACCGCTCGTCCGTCACAATGTAATCAAGCGAATCGGTGACTATAAAATGGCGGCAATCACCGCTAACGTTGTGACCGTTTCATTTTCTGCCGACGGCGTACCGAATACAATTGAGCTTAATAAAACCACCGATGTCCTTCGCAGAAAAATGGCTCTCGGTGAGCCGCTCAACAATCTGTCGCATGAGGAGGAAACCGCCCTCGTTATGTCTGCGCTCGGTGACTATTACCGAGTGACCGAGGAACGTTTGCGCTATGCGAAGCTACGCTTTGATGCGCTTAGAAACGCTTACGTTTCGGGCACGGGACTTATTTACACCTACTGGGACAGCGATTGCGACACGGGACTGTATGCCGACCTCGAGCGCAAATGTGCTATCAAGGGTGACATCGCCTGCGAGGTGCTTGACGTAGAAAACGTTTATTTCGGTGATTCCTCGATTGAGGAGGTGCAAAATCAGCCGTACATCATCATTTCGCAGCGAAAGAGAACCGAGGAGTTAAAGCAACTTGCTAAAAAGTACGGACGTCCCCAGAGCGAAATCGAGGCAATCGGCGACTCTGATTCGGATGGCGAAAAGACAACCATGCTGACAAAAATGTGGAAGGAACCGAACGAGCAGGGAGAAATGACCGTAAAGGCGGTGCAGGTGGTGTGTGGGGCTACCATTCGTCCCGCTTTTGATATGAAAATTCGCCTCTACCCGATAGCAAAGTTTAATTGGCAGGACCGCAAAAACTCCGCTTACGGTGACAGCGAAATCACCTATCTCATTCCCAATCAGATTGCCATTAACCGAATGCTGACGGCAAACGTTTGGGCGGTTATGATGATGGGTATGCCGATTATGACCGTCAACGGTGACATTGTAAACGGCCCAGTTACCAACGACCCGGGCCAGATTATAAAGGTGTTTGGTTCACCTGAGGAGGCACGTTCGGCAATCAGTTACGTTTCGCCGCCGACATTCTCGCCCAGCTTCGAAAGCAATATTTCGTCGCTTATTTCCAATACGCTCACTCAGGCAGGGGCAAACGATGCGGCACTCGGTGACATTAGCCCGAATAATACCTCGGCTATTATTGCCGTTCGTGAGGCGGCACTTATGCCTCTCGATATGGTTAAAAATCGCTTTTATATGTTCTGCGAGGACGTGGCTAGAATTTGGGCGGAATTCTGGGTTTCGATGTATGGACCGAGAGCTCTCAAAATCATCGACGAAAACGGAACATGGTATATGCCCTTTGATAGCGACCGTTACCGCAAACTGATTATCAGCACCAGAGTCGATGTCGGCGCAGGTACCATTTGGAGCGAAAGCCAGTCGATAAATACCCTCGATAACCTCCTTTCGCGTGGCGCAATCACCTTGAAGCAGTATTTGAAGCGTCTGCCCGACGGAATTATTACCGACGTTGGCGGACTTATCAAGGAGCTTGACGGCGCACCGATTGAAATTGAGCGTAAAAAGAGCGAGGCAGAGGCGCTTGTCGACGGGGTAGAGAGTAGCGTAGGCGACCTTTCGGACAGCGAAATTATGGCTATAAAGGAGCTTGTAGAGGGGGTTAAAATATGACAGCGGCAAACATTTTTTTGAGGGCGGTGTCCCTCATCGGATACACGGGCGACAGTCATATCGAGAGTATGAAACAGAGGGCAATTCCCCTCGTCAACGCGGCATATATCGACGTGTGCAGGGCGAAAAATATCGAATTTACGCCCATAAAGTCGATGTCTGATTCTCTGGCCCTTGAGGAGGAGCTTGCCCTCGACGTGATGGTGTACGGACTTGCTATGTTCATCGCGCAGAGTGAGGGTGACGACGAAATCAGCGCGTTTTTCTGCGACCTTTATAATCGAAAGAGGGGTTCACTTGCGACAAGCGACCGCATAATCGACGTGATGCCGCGTGGATAAAAGGGTAAGCGAAATCGTCGGTGGCGGATACGACAAATTCTGGACCGATAAAAGCAGGTACAGGGTGCTTAAAGGGGGTAAGGGGTCGAAAAAATCGACCACCTGCGCCCTTAATTTTATTATTCGGTTGATGAAATACAGCGGTTCAAATTTACTTTGCGTTCGTCAGGTGATGGATACCCACCGCTCGTCAACCTTCGCCCAGCTAAACTGGGCTATCGAGCGGCTTGGCGTGGGTGAGCTGTGGAAATCGACCGTGTCACCCATGGAGCTGACCTATCTGCCGACGGGGCAAAAGATACTTTTTCGCGGATTTGACGACCCGCTGAAGCTCGCCTCGACCACCGTTGCGAACGGGCATCTGTGTTGGGTTTGGGTGGAGGAGGCGTACGAAATTGAGCAGGAGTCGGCATTTGACCAGCTCGACCTTTCGGTGCCGAGAGGAAGTGTACCACCACCACTATTTAAGCAAACGACCATCACCTTTAACCCGTGGAGTGAACGGCATTGGCTCAAAGGTCGCTTTTTTGACAGGGTGAATGACGGGGTGTCCACTTATTCGACGACATATAAAGATAACGAGTTTCTCGACGCAACCGACATAGCCGTTTTTGACGCCATGCGGGTGAATAATCCGCGTCGGTATGCGGTGGCAGGACTCGGTGAATGGGGTGTCAGCGAGGGACTTGTCTTTGAAAATTGGCGGAGTGAGGATTTTCGTCTTGACGAAATCGAGAGGGGCAAGGAGTGGCAGTTTCGTCATATTTTCGGGCTCGATTACGGCTACACAAACGACCCGACGGCATTCATCGCCGCGGCGGTAAATCAGGTCGAAAAGCGGCTATACATTTTTGACGAGCATTACGAAAGGCGAATGTTAAATTCCGACATAGCGGCGATGATACGGCGAAAGGGCTATCAAAAGGAGCGTATCCGAGCCGATTCCGCCGAGCCAAAGTCAAACGACGACCTGCGACGGCTCGGCATCACGCGAATAGTCCCGTCGGAAAAGGGACCTGACAGTATCATCAACGGGATTGTGGGTATTCAGGAGTATGAAATTATCGTTCATCCCCTTTGCAAAAACACGCTAAAAGAGCTTGGCAGCTACCGATTTCGGCGGCTTAAAGACGGCTCGATGGACAGGTATCCCGTTGACAGCGACAATCATTTGATGGACGCGCTCAGATATGCCGCCCAGGACATTCGCGGCTTTAAACCGACCGAGCCGACCAAAAGGACAAGGCGCGAAGGACTATTATCCTCGCGTGATTTCAAGGGCGGCTGGACATAAATTTTAATAAAAAAAGGAGAAATGAAATGAGAAAACTTGAATTTACGGTGGGCATCGACTCGATAAGCCCCGATACCGCGCAGTTTGGCGGTATTCAGGGTGAGCATAATGCCACCGAAATAGAAATTACACTCACCGACGAGCTTGTTTTGGCGCTCAAAGGCGCGTTAAATCTGGTTTATTATCGCATAGATTTGGTTGACGGCGCAGGGACTCATTATATCGGGGAGCCGAAAGTTTTTACGGGTGAAAACAGCTTGATTTATAAGATTCCTCAGGCGGCGACTGCTCAGGGCGGAAATGGTGAGGTGCGTCTTGTTTTTTCCGAAATGGTGGATAGCGAAACCGTCAAGCTGGTATATACCTTTGGAATGCGACTCTACTTTGAGCCGAGCTTCCACGGCGACGAAGCGGAGATAAAGGCGGTAGAGGACCTTTCGGGACTGGTCGAAAAGGCGAGTGATTGTGCTGAACGTGCCGAAAGGTCGGCCGTTTTGGCTCAGAATGCGTCCTATTTGGCGGGACAGTCTGTTGAAGAGATTAACGAGATTATCTTTGACACGCTGGATAATTTAAAGGAAAGCGGCGAATTTGACGGTAAGGACGGTACACCTGCTACGCATTCGTGGAATGGTACCGTGCTGACGATTACTTCCGCAAGCGGCACATCGTCAGCCGACCTTAAAGGTGAAAAGGGTGACAAGGGCGAAAAAGGCGAGGCAGGAAGCACCGGTCCGCGCGGCGAAAAGGGAGATAAGGGTGACGCTTATATCCTGACCGATGCCGACAAGAGTGAAATTGCAACCCGAGTGAACGCCGTTTCTTATTCAGATGAGCAACCACTCACCGATGAGCAAAAACAAATCGCAAGACAAAATATCGGTGTATTTTCGCAAAACCAAGTTGCAGAAATGGTAAATTACAGTTTTGGACAAGCCGTACCAAAAACAGATGTTGTCGATAACTTGGTAGCAAACAATCAGTTTTTGACCGACAAAATTCCTAACGGAAATGCAATACAAACCTTTATTGAAAATAATGCGGTTTCGTCAGCGAAAACACAATCATTAAGCGATAGCAAGAAAGCAAGAGCGAGAGCAAATATCGGTGCTATTTCGCAAGCAGAACTTGACGAAGCGGTTGCAAATGTTGGGGGTGGTAGTAGTGAAGAATGGGAAACAATCGCAGACATTACACTTGCCGAAGTAACGAATGGTATTACAGTTAGTCAAGATATAAATGGGCAAGCGTTTTCGTTAAAAAAGGCAAAAATTATTGTTGATACCGATAATACATCGGGTTTCTATACGGCAACAGGTAATTTATTGCTTAATTTAAAATCAGCAGAAACGAATGTTTTATCAAGAGCAATGTATTTAGAAAACGCTCTTCCAAATACAGCAGGTAGATATGGAGGAGCTGTTTTTGAAATAGAAGTGGTTAGCGGTTTGGCATTTGTTTCGGGACGCTGTTCAAACAATTTAAAAAAGTTGGCGAATACAGAGTTTGGCGATCCATTCTCTTTTTCTGCGAACTTGCCTTTTTCATTGGAAAATGGGACTTTGAATAAGATTAACATTGGGACAAATTATAGCAGCGGTTTTGCAGTTGGCACAAGAATTAAGGTGTTGGGGGTTAGAGCATAATGAGAATATGTGAAAATGGAATTTATCGTGATATGACCGAGCGGGAAATTGCCGAAATGAAAGCAAATATGCCGATAATTCCTTATGAACAGAGAATTGTCAATCGTATTCGTGAAAAATACTCGGTCGATGACGAGCTGGCAATTCTCCGCCAGCGTGAGTCAAAGCCCGACGAATTCGCGGCTTATAACGACTTTGTCGAGGGGATTAAGCGCGAGGAAAGGGGCGGATAACCCATGTCGAGCATAGCGGCCATTGTGTCACTTGTGGGTGAAATTGCGGTGCTTATCGGTGTGGTTGCGCCAATTTTTGCAAAAATGAATCGCATTTCAAACGGCACAAAGTGTCAGCTTCGTAGCGAGATGCTGCGAATATATTATCACCATCGGGAAAAAGGGGTTATTCGCCAGTATGAGTACGAGAATTTCGTCTTTCTTTACGAAGCGTATAAGGCGCTCGGCGGCAACTCCTTTATAGACAAAATCTATGCCGAGGTGAAAAAGTGGCAAATCGTGACGTAAGGGGGGATAAAGTTGATATTTGCTAAAAAAATTATCGAAATTGCCCTAGCCGAGCTTGGCGTAAAGGAGTCACCGAAAAACTCTAACCGCCAAAAATACGGCAAGGAATACGGCGTAAACGGGACGGCTTGGTGCTGTCAATTCGTTTGGTGGGTGTTTAAACACGCAGGTGCAGCGGCTCTCTTCTACGGCGGTAAAAAAACGGCATATTGCCCAACCCTTATGCAGTATTATAAGGATAAGGGTCAGATTGTTAAAAAGGATTTTAAGCCGGGGGACATCATTTTCTTTGATTTTAACGGCAACGGGCAACCCGACCACGTCGGCATCATCGAGCGTGTTGTCGGCAACTCGGTTTACACCATCGAGGGTAATACTGCGGTGGGAAACGATACAAACGGCGGTCAGGTTATGCGCCGCACAAGGAGTGGCAAGGCGATTCTTTGTGCCGCCCGACCGAAATATGACAAAA
>JAFOCB010000093.1 GCA_017381515.1 Clostridia bacterium
AGGAACGAGCTCACTATATCCGTCTGCTTTAGTATAGCAGACACAAGCCGTAATGTCAAGGCGGTTTTGTATATTTAGAGTTAGTTCCTCCGTAAAAATACGGAGGTTTTTTTATGGCAAAAAATCTAAAATCAAAGTATTGGCGGTTAGAACTCTACCCGACAAAAGAACAGCTTGAGCGTGGGGGTTTTGCAAAAGATTACGACGGCTCTGCAGGTTATGGCTCACTGCCTGATAATTGGCTCGAAATTTTAGAGCAGACCTGCCTGCCGATAGCAATAAGCCCCTTGCACGACAAGGACACACAGCCCGACGGCTCGGTAAAAAAACCGCATTATCACATAGTGATAAATTACCCGAGCTCGAACACCACTCTGAAGGCGGTCAAGGAGCGTATTGCGGACGAGCTACACGCACCTGCGCCGTTCATAGCGGACAACCCTAAAGGCGCATACGAATACCTATGGCACAAGAACAGCCCTGAAAAGTTTCAATATGACGAAGCAGGGGTCATTCACTTGGGCGGTTATCGTGTGCCCCTCACTTCTGATGAGGTGCGACTGCTTAAGGGCGAACTGCAGGACTTTATCATTGAGAACGGCATATTTGAATACAACAATTTTCTTGATGCCGTCAAGTCGCAGTTCGGCGCAGAGTCAGACCTTTACGACTGCGCCACCGTTCACTACGGAATGTTTAATGCCTACATATCGAGCAGACGAAACGAGCTTCGAGAAGCTATGCAGAACAGTCGGACATAGGGGGCATACTACGACTGCCCCCTATGAGTGACGGGTGACGGGTGACAAAAAAATAGCCAAAAAAGAGAAAAAAGAGGGGAGAGCGCAAGCTCTTTCCTCTTTTCGTTTAGTAGCAATTTTGACAAGGGCGCCGACCTCGTTCGATAGCTTCAGCTTTTGTCATTTTGAGGGGGCTCTGCATATTGGAGCAATAGCTCAAGCTATGGTAACATTTGCCCGTCCTCGATACATAAACCCACTCCGCAGGAGCTTCGGGCTCGGGAGCGTTTTCCTCTGAAGCTTCGTCCTCTGATACAGCTTCGCTGAAAGTGGACGACACGCCTGCATGCGAGCTCGAGCTCGGCTCGGTCTCGCCGCAGGCTGTAACCCCAAACAAGAGGAAAATTGCAACGAGCACCGCAAGTGCCTTTTTCATAGAATCACCTCTGACACAGCATAGCACTTTTTGGTGCTTTTTTCAAGCTGTGTTCTATTCTATGAAAAACGGCTCAAGGGGTTGTAGGGGCTTGCCCCTGCCACACGATTTAGCGGAGCTAAGTCTAGTGTGTTAGACTTAGCAAAGTCTTGGGCGGATTGAGTGAGGTAATTATGTTTGCAATTCATAGGGTAGAAAAACGCAAAAAGACGGCAGTTTTTGGTCTGCAGATAGAAGCTAACAGAACGAAAGCCGACCACGAAAAAGGGCGCAACTTTGACAAGTCTGACATAGATTGGGAGCGCACAAAACTCAACCAATTTTTTAAGGGGCTACACTGCGAAAATTGGTCTGAAGGCATTTCGCAGGAGCTCAAAAAAGCAGGGATTACAAAAACGCCAAAATCAAATGCTGTTGTCCTGCTTGACGGACTTTATACAGCTTCGCCCGAGTGGTTCGAGGGCAAAAGCAAAGCCGAAATAATCGACTTTTTTAAGGACTGTCTGAAGTTCCATATTCAGCACTACGGCAAACCTCTGAACGCCGTCATACATTGGGACGAAAAATCGCCCCATTTGGCTGTGGTAAGTGTGCCGATTATCGAAGCCGAGCAGGGTGCGAAGCTCTGCGCCAAAGAGATTATGGGCGGTCGTGCCGATTATAGAGCCCGACAAGACCAATTTTTCGAGCAGGTTGCAAAAAGCAGGGGCTTCGAGCGTGGGGAACGCTCCGATCCGAAGCACAAAAAAAAGCACCTTTCGGTGCAGGACTACAAAAAACAGCAAAATGAGGCGCAAATTTCGGCGCAGGAGCGTGTTTTAGAAAAAAACCGTGCTGAATATCAAACCATACAGAAAAACCTCTCAGAGAGCCGTGTAGAGCTCGACAAGGCACAAGAGAAGCTGTTCGCTATTGAGGAAAAGGTGCAAGTTAAGACAAGCCAATGGAAAGAGCTCACGAAGCGCATAAACGAAGCTCTTGAAAATCAGCAAAACCCTCTATATGACGACTATGTGAAACGCTTCCTGCAGTTTATGGGCGACAAGCTCGTCACCGATGGGCGCAAAGTGATGACGCTCTCTGAAGCGTTTAATCAGAA
>JAFOCB010000094.1 GCA_017381515.1 Clostridia bacterium
GGCGATTCCTTGACACAGGGAACCCAGGGTAGCAGTGGCTATCGCAGCTATCTTTATGATATGTTAAAGAAGGATGGCTACAACTTTAATTTCGTCGGCCCGTGGCAGATTGAACCTGCATTTATGCATCACGATTACCGTAATCATGCCGGAGTTGGCGGTTACAGAATGTCGGGAATAAAGAACGATATGAATATGTTTATGAGCTTCGACTGTGACGTAATCGTAATGATGATTGGCACAAACGATATGAATTCCGGTTCAGCAGAGGAGCTTTCGGCACAGTACGAGGAGCTGGTTGACCTTATTATAAAGGCAAAGCCCGAGGTTCGACTTTTCTGCGCATCAGCACCTCCTACATCTTTCGCATCGGGAAGCTACACCTTCAAGCACATCGGCTTTAACGAAGGGGTAAAGAATATCTGCGCAAAGAAGACAAAGGCAGGAGCCCACGTTACTTGGGTTGATATGAGCCCCGAATCAAGCGGAATCACCAACGAGGATTTAAACCCCGAGGACCACGTTCACCCCGTTGCATCCGGTTGGGAAAAATTTGCAAAAACCATTTACAAAACGATAAAACCCGCAATGGAAGAACTGTCGGCCTAAAATGGTCATTTTATAAAAAAACTACACCTTAAATTAGTATATATTTACAAAAATAAATCAATTATCCGCTTTTTGTTGCAATTTATGTGAATATGATATAAAATTACAAGGTATATAATATTTTGGAGGTTTTATTATGAAACGTTTAATTGCTTTAATGCTGACTGTTTTCATGATTCTTTCCGTTTGCTCATGCAGCTCAAATGAATCAGCCGAAACTGATGAATTTGCAGAAGCTGTTTGGGTCGGCGATGCTTGTGATATTGATACAACAGGCCGTGTAAAGATTATGTGCGTTGGTGACTCACTCACCGCCGGCTATAAGAAGACTAATGCTTACCGTAACTATCTCGCTAACGAGCTTATCGAGAATGGCTACGGCGATACAACCTGCTTCGTAGGCCCTCACGCCAGCCCGAGTGACCTTTGTCCCGAGGGATTTGTCCGTCTTTACGGCTACGGTGGTAATACCATTGGCGGTTTACGCGGAAGCTTGGCAGGTGCAATGGCTTGTGACCCCGACATCATTATCCTCATGATTGGTACAAACGACCTTGCAGGATACGAACTTAACGAAGAGGTCGAAAAGCATTACCGCACACTTATTAAAGAAATTTTACAGTACGACCCTGACGTAAAGCTCTTCCTCGGTAACCCGATTCCGTCAACCGACACGGCAAAGACATACGTTACAGAAGGCGCTCGTATCAAGTGGATTCGCGAGTTCATTATGGGACTTTGCGAGGACAAGGCATTTAACGGATATAACGTTTCATTCGTTGACTTTTCAAAAGAGGGAATCGACTGGGTTGTTGACGACTGGAAAGCAGGCGAAACCGACCACGTTCACCCGTCAGCTGATGGAAATAAAAAGATGGCTCATAGATGGTTCACAGCTATTCAGCCGACCATCGATGCCCTTATCGCAGAGAATGCTGCATAATTTTAATCGGTAAATATTTTAAAGCCACCGAAATTATTTCGGTGGCTTATTTTTGTCATTGACAGTCAGGTTTTTTTGAGTTAACATATTTAGCAGAGAAAATAAAAAAACAGCCGTTAAAAAACGACTGTTTTTAAATGGAGCTGATAACCAGAGTCGAACTGGTGACCTCATCCTTACCAAGGATGCGCTCTACCTACTGAGCTATATCAGCGAATAATATTCGCGACAAGAATTATTATAATCAATTGACCGCGATATGTCAACATTTATTTTAAAGGAGTTACAAAAAAATGCTTGATGCTTTTACCGCAGGGGTTGCACCCGGTGGACTTATCAGTAGTCAACACGTCAGACAGATGGTTTGCTACCTTCTTTCAACGCTAAAAGAACCTATTCCAAAGGATAATATTTTGCAGGTTTTAATAAACGAAGAAATTGCAAATTATTTCGAAGTAGTCCAGGCAATTGGCGACCTTGCCGACAATGGAAGCATTATTCGCGTCGAGGGTGAGGGTGAGCTCTACACCATCAGCGAAAAGGGTAAGGAAGCCATCGACGAATTGTATAAGAATTTGCCCTTCACCGTTCGCGAAAAGGCGATTAAAGCGGGACTGAAAATGCTCGCAACCAGACGCAGTCAGGCGCAGAATAAGGTTGAAATGGAGCAAACTGACATCGGAGTCAACGTCACCTGCTCGATTATTGATGGCGACCACCCGATTTTGACGGTTTCGTTACTGGTCCCCGATATGGAACAGGCGAAGCTTGTAAAGGAAACCTTCCATGAAAACACGCTCAAAATTTATAGCGGCTCAATAGCACTTCTCACCGGAGATTACCAGTCGGTGAAGGAGCAGTTTGAGGCGGAATGACCCCAATTTTACAGTGCTAAAAAATACCTCACGGACTAAATCTTTCTGTGAGGTGTTTTTTTGTCCGAAAATGTATAAAAATATGCGAAATTTATTTGAAAATGCAGATGCTTTTTGGTATAATAAATTGATTAACTATAATTGCTGATATTTTTGCTTATTTTAAAAGGAGATTTACCATAATGAATAGAATTAAAGCGGTGCTTTTCGATATGGACGGCACCATTACGAATACCCTCGACGACCTCGCCGATGCTACCAATTACGCGCTTTCTGCCTTCGGGTTCAAAACGCACCAAACCGATGCTTTCCGTTATTTTGTCGGTGACGGAATTCCAAAGCTTATCGAAAGAGCGCTACCCGAAGAAAAGCGAGATGCCGAGACAATTCTCGCAGTAAAGGATAAATTTTTCGAATACTACAACGTGCACAGTATGGATAAGACGGCGGCTTACCCCGGTGTCCCCGAAATTGTAAAAGAGGTTATGTCCCTCGGATACAAAACTGCCGTAGTCACCAACAAGGACGAACCTGCCGCAAAGGAAATCCTTGCAAAGCTTTATCCCGATTGCTTCGACTACATTTTTGGCGCAAGTGACGATATTCCGAAAAAGCCCGACCCAACACTCGCCCATATCGCGATGAAAAAGCTTGGTGTTACACCCGACGATTGCGTTTTTGTCGGTGACTCCTGCGTCGACATCCAAACGGCGAAAAACAGCGGTGCTTATGACGTTGGTGTTTCCTGGGGATTCAGACCTCGTACCGAGCTCGAGGAATACGGCGCAACAGCAATTATTGATGAGCCGAATGAACTCATCGAATTACTTAAAAAATTAGGTTAGGAGAATTTAACCTTGTCAGAGAATAAAACCCTTTCGCCGACCGAACTTGCGCGTCAAAGGGACTTTACGCAAAAGGCGGCAGAGCTTGTCGCCGCACGGTATAATAAAAAGCCGCTTGCCTACGTTCACACCTACGGCTGTCAGCAGAATGTCAGCGATTCCGAGCGAATGAAGGGAATGCTTCGGGATATGGGCTTCGACTTTACCGAAAATGTTGACGAGTCCGATTTGGTCCTCTTTAACACCTGCGCAGTAAGGGAACACGCCGAAAATCGTGTATTCGGAAATGTAGGCGCACTTAAAAAGCATAAGAGAAATCACGGCTGCATTATCATACTTTGCGGATGTATGACCGAACAGCAGTCGGTCGCCGAAAAGATAAAAAACAGCTATCCATTTGTCGACATTTTGTTTGGAACAAAGCTTATTCATCGTCTTCCCGAATTCATTTTTCATAAATTATCGACCGAGCGTCGAGTATTCGAAATCGGCGGCGAGGATATAATTGCCGAAGGATTGCCCGTTCGTCGCGACGGCAGTTTCAAGGGATGGCTACCGATAATGTACGGTTGCAACAATTTCTGCACATACTGTATAGTGCCGTATGTCAGAGGTCGCGAACGTTCACGTTCACCCGAATCAATAATCGACGAAGCACGTCAAATGATTGCCGCAGGGTTCAAGGATATAACCCTCCTCGGTCAGAACGTCAATTCCTACGGAAAAGGGGAATCGCACGGAGTAAATTTCGCAAAGTTGCTTCGAATGATAAACGACCTCGACGGCGATTTTCAGATTCGGTTTATGACCTCGCATCCAAAGGATTGCACGCTCGAGCTTCTCGATGCGATGCGCGATTGTAAAAGGGTTTGCCGTCATCTGCATCTGCCATTCCAGTCGGGAAATGACCGCGTGCTTGACGCTATGAACCGCCACTATGACCGCGAAAAATATCTGTCGCTGATAAAGGCGGCACGCGAAAGAATGCCCGATATTTCGCTCACAAGCGACGTAATTGTCGGCTTCCCGGGCGAAACATACGACGAATTTTGCGACACACTTTCACTTATAAAAGAGGTCAAATTCACGTCTCTTTTCACATTTATCTACTCCGCCCGAAAGGGTACACCTGCCGCCGAAATGCCCGACCCGTACACCCATGAGGAAAAGGCAAAATGGATGGGTGAGCTGCTCTCAGCGCAGGAGGAGATTGCCGCCGAGCGAAATGCCCAGCTCGTTGGCAAAACGGTGCGTGTCCTTTGCGAAGAATTCCACGACGATGGCAAAATATTTGCACGAACAGGCGGAAACGTCGGCATCAGCTTCGACGGAAACGCCGATATGCTCGGCCATTTTGCTTCCGTGGAGGTAACGCGGGCACTAAACTGGATTTTAGAAGGAAAAATTATAAATTTGGAGGATTAAAACAATGGAAAACATCATTAAATCAGTCAGAGAACTCGGAAAGGCAATTCAGGCCGACGAAAGCTTCAAGGAGTATATCAAGGCAAAGGAAGAAGCCGACAACGATACCACCTTACAGGGCGCAATTGGCGAATTCAATCTGATTAAAATGCAGCTTGCCGAAGAAGGTCAGAAGGAAGAAAAGGACGAAGCCAAAATCAGCGAGCTTAATGTACAGCTTCGCAAGTCCTACGCTGACATCATCGCAAACGAAAAAATGCAGAAATTTAACGCCGCTAATCAGCTTTACAGCGGCATGGTAAATAAGGTTTACGCTATTCTCGAGCTTTGCTGCAATGGTGAGGACCCCGATACCTGCGAACCCCAGGAGCATAGCTGCTCAGGAAGCTGCTCAACCTGCGGCGGCTGCCACTAAATTTTACGAAATTAAACTAAAAAAGTTCAGGGTGTGAAAAAATGGCAAAATTATCCCCAATGATGCAGCAATATCTGGATATTAAAAAAGAATATGATGACTGCATTATCTTTTTCCGTCTCGGCGATTTTTACGAGATGTTTTTTGACGATGCAAAGGTCGCATCAAAGGAATTGGAACTTGCTCTTACGGGACGCGATTGCGGACTCGAGGAACGAGCTCCTATGTGTGGCGTACCATACCATTCCTGCGACGCGTATATTGCCCGAATGGTCGAAAAAGGGTATAAAATTGCCATCTGCGAACAGATGGAGGACCCCGCCAGCGTAAAAGGACTGGTAAAGCGTGGCGTCACCCGAATCATCACACCCGGAACTGTTATTGAGGACAGTATGCTCGACGAGGCAAAGAATAGCTTTCTTTCCTGCCTTGTTGTTAACGGAAATTCGGCAGGACTCTGCTTTGTCGATTCATCGACCGGTCAGCTCGACCTTACCGAAATGACCGATGCCGAGAATCTTTTAGCCGAGCGAATCAATAGTCAGCTTGGAAGGTATCTGCCCCGCGAAATCATCCTCTGCGGAAACGTGCCGCAGTCGGTTTGTGACTATATCGAGCATCGAATCGGTTGCCGAAGCGAATACGTTGACGATGGCTATGCCGATTTGGCTAACGCAAAGGAACGCGTTGAAACTCATTTTAATATGACCGTTTCTGCCCTCGGCATACCGGGAGATACCGCGTTGATGGCTATCGGAGCTACCCTCGAATATCTTTATCTAACGCAAAAGAGTGGACTCGAAGGAATTAACGAAATCAACGTTTATTCCGACGACCAGTATATGAAGCTCGACATTTCGACAAGGGCTAATTTAGAGCTTATCGAAACAATGCGAGGACACGAGCATAGGGGCTCACTCCTCTGGGTATTGGATAAGACCGAAACAGCGATGGGAAAGCGTCTCATTCGTAGTTGGATTGAGCAACCGCTTATAAATTTGGCTCAAATTACCTCGCGTCAGAATGGTGTAGCTGAGCTTTATTCCGATTCGGTACTGCGAGGCGAACTTGCGGTTGCCATGGATGGAATTTACGATATTCGCCGCCTTATGACTAGGGTACTTCACGGCACCGCCAATCCGCGCGAAATTCGTTCACTCGCATATACAATCAGCCGTCTGCCGCAGATAAAGGAGCTTATCTCCCCGTGCAAGAGTCGAATCATCTGCGAAATAAACGACGACATCAGCGAGCATAAGGACATTCTCGACCTCGTAAATCGAGCCATTGTTGATGAGCCGCCCATCACCTTAAAGGACGGCGACGTTATCCGTGAGGGTTACAATGAGGAGGTCGATTCGCTCCGCTTTATCCGAAAGGACGGACACGGCTTTATCGCCAAAATTGAGGCGGAGGAAAGAGAGCGCACAGGAATTAAAAATCTGCGCATTAAATATAACAAGGTTTTCGGTTATTACATAGAGGTTACCAATAGCTACAAGGAGCTTGTTCCTCCCGAATATATCCGAAAGCAAACCACAGTAAATTCCGAAAGATATATCACCGAATCGCTCAAGGTTCAGGAAAGCCGAGTCCTCGGCGCACAGGAGCGACTTGTTCGTCTCGAAGGTGAGCTTTTCGACGAGGTAAAGGCAACGGTAGCAAAGGATTTAGAGGCGCTTCAGCGTACAGCCGATGCAATAGGACGCCTTGATGCACTCTATTCACTTGCAAAGGTAGCGGCAAATAATAATTACGTTTGCCCGACAATAAATACAAACGGCGTTATAAACATCAGCGAGGGACGTCATCCCGTAGTCGAAGCGATAAATAAATCACCCTTCGTCCCGAATGATACCCTGCTTGACAATGGAAACAATCTTTGCGCCGTTATCACAGGGCCCAATATGGCGGGTAAATCGACCTATATGCGTCAGGTTGCGGTTATTACCCTCATGGCGCAAATCGGCTCATTTGTCCCTGCCGAAAGTGCGGATATTTCCATTTGTGATGCCATTTTCACCCGTGTAGGCGCGTCTGACGACCTTTCGAGCGGTCAGTCAACCTTTATGGTCGAAATGAGCGAGGTCGCTCACATTCTGCGAAACGCTACGAAGGACAGTCTCATCGTCTTTGACGAAATTGGACGAGGTACCTCGACCTTTGACGGAATGGCGATTGCCCAAGCGGTGCTCGAATTTGTATGCGACCGCAAGCGAATCGGGGCAAAGACACTTTTTGCCACCCATTATCACGAACTAACCCAAATGGAAAATACCATCAGCGGCGTTATCAATTACAACACGTCGGTAAAGAAACGCGGCGATGACATTACATTTTTACGCAAAATTGTACGAGGAGCGGCCGACGGCAGCTACGGTATCGAGGTATCAAAGCTCGCAGGTCTGCCCGATTCGGTTATAAAGAATGCAAAGAAAATACTCACCGAGCTCGAACAGGGCGACGGAGGACCGCGCGAAATTCGCTATGTGAATCAGCCCGCGGATATTGATGACCAGCTTGGATTCGATTCGCACGAATCGGACGAACTGATAAATGAAATGAAGATGCTCGACGTCAACGTCCTCACCCCGATTGAGGCAATGCAAAAGTTGTACGAGCTTGTAAACAAGGCAAAAAACATCTAATTTAAAGGGAGGTTATGCTATATGGCACAAATTAAGGTGCTCGACCGTCAGGTTGCCGAGCTGATAGCCGCAGGCGAGGTGGTTGAAAGACCCGCTTCGGTAATAAAGGAATTGGTCGAAAATTCGATTGACGCCGGCGCAACACAAATTACTGTCGAAATTCAGAATGGCGGCATAACCTTTATGCGCGTGACCGACAATGGGTCGGGAATTGCACGCGAGGATATAAAAACGGCATTTCTGCGCCATGCAACCAGCAAGGTGGACAAGGTTGACGATTTAGACAGCATCGCAACCCTCGGTTTCCGTGGCGAAGCACTCGCATCGGTTGCCGCGGTTGCAAGGGTTGAACTTCTCACCTGTAAAAAGGGTGAAACCGGCTCAAAATATGCCATCAGCGGCGGGGAAGAGGAGTTTATCGAGGATGCCGGATGTCCCGTCGGCACTACCATAATCGTCAGAGATTTGTTTTTTAACACCCCTGCGCGAATGAAATTTCTCAAAAAGGACGTCAGCGAATCCAATGCCGTCGCAGGTGTAATTGACAAAATTGCTCTCTCGCACCCCGAAATTTCCTTCCGATTTATTCGCGATGGAAAGAATACGCTTACCACACCCGGTGACAACGACCTCAAAGCCACCGTCTATGCCGTTTTTGGCCGCGAATTTGCCAATTCGCTGATAAAGGTCGATTACACCTTTAATAATATGTCGGTCAGCGGCTTTGTCGGCTCTCCGCTTTCCGCTAGAGCGAATAGAAATATGCAGCATTTTTACATCAACGGCCGCTATATAAAGTCAAAGAATTTGATGGCTGCACTCGAACAAGCGTGTAAGAATTCGGTTATGGTCGGAAAGTTTCCGTCCTGCGTGCTCAATTTGTGCATTCCGTATAATTTGGTTGACATAAATGTTAGCCCGTCAAAAACGGAAGCCCGTTTTGCCGACGAAAGAGCCGTATTTAACATTGTATATTACGCGGTAAAATCCGCTTTAACAGAAGGGGATAATCGCCCCGAAATAAAAACACAGCGTATAATACCTAACGCTGTACAAGGTGAACAAATCAGTTTACATAAAACTGAAACTGCAACAAAGCGCAGCAGTATAATTAATAATCCTCTTGATAATTTTGAACCCGAAAAAACCAGCAAACCTCCCACGTATTCATCGGTCTATGCCACCGATTCGGATTTTGTCGGCAGTACGGTTAATCTCGCTCCAAAATCGTCTGAATCGAATGCAGAGTCGCTTGTGATGAGGAGTGAGCCGGTGGTAAAATACACTACCTCATTCGGAAAGAAAAACATCGACGTTTTCTGCGACGACGAGCCGGAGGAAAATGTTGCTTCAACCAATCTCGACCGGTCGGAAGGTGACCATTCAGCTCAACCCGACCAATCAATCGAAACTGTCATCGAGCCGACCATACTGCAAATTTCGACTGCCGAAACAGTCAACGATGATGACGACGATTTGTCCGAAATTCGCATAATCGGCGAGGCGTTTACCACCTATATTTTGGCCGAATACGGTGATTCGGTCGTGTTTATCGATAAGCATGCTGCCCATGAGCGAATTCTTTTTGAAAAAATTAAGCAGAGCGAACACGATAGCCAAATGCTGCTGGAACCTATAACCGTCCCTCTGGCAAAGGAGGAATATGCCGCCATTCTCGACAATCTCGACCTGATTATTCGCACGGGATTTGACGTCGAGGACTTTGGCGCATCGTCGGTAATTGTTCGTGCGGTGCCCACCGTTTTGGTCGGCGAGGATATAAAAAATCTCGTTTACGAAATGGCAGGCGGCTTCACCGATAATAAAAATTCGGTCGAAATCGAAAAGCTCGATTGGCTTTATCACAATATTGCCTGTCGTGCCGCGATAAAGGCGGGTTCACGCTCGAATCCTGCCGAGATGGCGGCTCTTGCCGAGCGAATCATTCGCCACGATGATATAAAATATTGTCCTCACGGACGACCGGTTGCCTTCATACTCACTAAAAAGGAGCTCGAAAAACAATTTGGACGCCTTCAATAAAAAGATACCGCTAATTGCGGTTGTCGGTCCTACCGCATCGGGAAAAACGGCGCTCGGCATCGAAATAGCCCGTCGGCTTAACGGTGAGGTTGTTTCCTGCGACTCGATGCAGATTTACAAGGGGATGGACATCGCCTCGGCAAAGCCCACAACCGACGAAATGATGGGCATTCCCCACCACATGATTGGCATAGCCGAAATGAGCGAGAGCTATTCGGTTGCTCGTTACGTTGACGAGGCAGAAGGGGTAATTGCCGATATTTATAGCCGAAATAAAATGCCGATTTTGGTCGGCGGTACGGGGCTTTATTTTTCGTCACTGGTCGATAATATCACCTTTTCCGAGGAGGAAGATACCTCCGAGCTTCGTGCCAAGCTCACCGCAGAAGCGGCAGAAATCGGAAATGAAGCGATGTTAAAAAGATTGCACCAAATCGACCCCGAATATGCCCAAACTCTGCATCCAAACAATTTAAAGCGAGTAATACGAGCATTAGAGGTGTATTATTCGAGCGGGGTTACAATGACCGAGCAGCAGCGTCGGTCGAGGATAAATCCGTCGGAATACGACCTCACCGCCATCGGCATCAGATTCGAAAATCGCGAATTGCTTTATGAAAGAATAAACAGGCGCGTCGATATAATGCTCGAAAACGGACTGCTCGACGAGGCAAAAGAGTCGATGTCGGACGGATTGGCAACGTCGGCTCAGGCTATTGGGCATAAGGAGCTTATCCCGTTTTTAAAAGGGGAATGTACCCTCGACCAAGCGGTAGAGAGCTTAAAACGTGAAACCAGGCGCTACGCAAAGCGGCAAATGACCTGGTTTAATCGCGATGAAAGAATTAACTGGATAACCGCCGATGAAGCGGATATAAAAAAATTATTAGAAAATTCAATTAAAATACTGGAAATAAATGGTAAATATGGTATAATAGCCGAGTAAACATCCGAAAGCAATCAATCGGGTGGCGGCTTTTATCCTTCTCGCACGGGAAAAACGTCGTTAAATAAGTGCGAAGAAGGAGAAAGAAAATGGCAAATATCAATTTACAGAACGTGTTTTTAAACAGGGCAAGAAAGGAAAAAACGGAGGTCACCGTCTTTCTTGTAAACGGCTTTCAAATAAAGGGAAGGATAATTTCCTTTGACGGATTCACCGTTTTAATCGACAGTATGGGAAAGCAGAATTTGGTGTATAAACACGCCATTTCTACCATGATGCCGTCGGTTAACATAAAATTTGAAAACGAAGCCGAAATCTCATTAGAGGAATAGTGAATTTTACATAGGAGTTGACGAAAAAAAGATGAAGTTTAATTATACAAAGATATTGGCTGCATCTGCCGGAATTCTGCTTATTGTTTATCTTTTATATCAAACCTTGTTTGCTTCGTTAAGCTCCATAACTACCGAAACGTCAACCGCCTATACCGCCGAGGAAATTATAAAGGCGGAGGGTTACATAATCCGTGACGAAACCATCATCACCTGCGACGATGCTGTCAGCGGTGTTTTGAGTTACGAGATAGCCGACGGTAGCCGCGTGGCAAAGGGTGGCAAGGTCGCAGGAATTTACAATAGCGAGAGTGACGTTGAGATAAAGGCGCAGATAGCCGCTTTGGACAAGCAGATAAAGAATCTGTCGGGAATTTGCAATATGGATATGAGTAACGTTACCAATCTCGATCAGGTTGACGGACAAATTGACGAAAGCTTGATTGACCTTTTGGACAGCGTTGCCGATGGCGATTATAGTAAACTCGCTCATAATTCCGACGAGTATCTCACGCTACTTAATAAGCGACTTGTTGCAATCGGCGCCGAAACCGATTTTTACGATCGTCTTTCCCGTCTGAATACGCAAAAAGCGGCGCTCGAATCCCGACTCGGAGTGGCAAAAAGCGTAGTTTCTGAAAAGGCGGGTTACTTCGTTTCGTCGATTGACGGATACGAAAATGTGCTGACGAGCGAAAACATTGATACCCTTTCAAAAGCTGACCTCGAAGCGATAAAGCCGAATGAACAAACCGACAAAACGATTATAGGCAAAACTGTTGATAGCGTCGATTGGTACATTGCGACCAGTCTTTCCTTCGAGGATTCACTCAAATTCACCGAAGGGCAGTCGCTTATCATTCGCATACCTCTTCAAACATCGACCGAGCTTCCAGTAAAGGTGCATAAGGTAAACCGCGATGCCGCTACCGGCGAAACTGTGGTGGTTTTCCGTTGCCGATACATGAGCGGTGAACTCTCGCTTATCAGAACGCAGCCAATTTCGATTGTGATGAGCAGCTTCGATGGACTTTACGTTCCCAACGATGCCCTCGAAATCGTCGATGGCAAAAAGGGCGTTTATATCAAAAACGGAAACACAGTAAAGTTCATACCCGTCGAGGTAGTGTATAACGGAAATGACTTTGTCGTGTGCAAAAAGGGTGGCGAATTGCGACTCTATGACGAACTTGTTGTAAAGGGAAATGATCTATATGACGGAAAAGTTATTAGCTGAGGATATAAAGGAACGCTGCGCGATTTTTGACGAAAATTTCGCCGACGTAATCGAACGCATTGAAAGAGCGGCAGCACTTTCAGGCAGAAAAGCTGACGAAATTATGCTTCTCGCCGCGACAAAGACCATACCCGTCGAGGTTATCAACCACGCGATCAAAAATGGGATAAAACTCATTGGCGAAAACAAGGTGCAGGAGCTTTTGTCAAAGATTGATGAGTATGACATATCAGCCGACCGCCACTTTATCGGCCATTTGCAGACAAACAAGGTGCGTCAGGTGGTGGGTAAGGTGAGTATGATTGAGTCGGTCGATTCCTTCCGTCTTGCAAATGAGATTTCGCGCAGAAGCGAGGAAATGGGCATAGTGACCGATATTCTCGTCGAGGTAAACATTGGCGGCGAGGAATCAAAATCGGGAATAAGGCCGGGTGAAACCGAGTCGTTTTTGCAGGAAATTTCAGGGCTAAAAGGAATAAAAGTGCAAGGATTGATGACAATTCCGCCCATTTGCGAAAAAAACGAAGAAATTTTGCGATATTTTGAGCAAATGAACAATCTATTTGTTGACATTTTGAATAAAAATATAGATAATATAAATATGAAATATTTATCTATGGGAATGTCCGATGATTTTGAGCAGGCAATTATTTGCGGAGCGAATATTGTCCGTGTAGGAACGCGACTCTTTGGTCGCCGAAATTATGCGGTGTAACCCAGCGATAAGGATTTGATTTTTTTTAAAAATAAAAACGGGGAGTGTTTTATTATGGGAATAAAGGACAAGCTTTCAGGATTTTTCAGAGCACAGGAGGATGAATACGATAGCTTTTCACCCGATGAATACGATTACTACGACGAGGAGGAAGCAGAAGCACCTGCAACCACCTCGTATTCAAAGCCGACCACCGACAGATCAAAGGTGGTTAATATGAGAAATGCGGCACAGCTTCAGGTCGTTCTCGTAAAGCCCGAGCGCTTCGAGGATGCACCGTCGATTGCCGACCACCTCAATAGCAAGCATACCGTTGTACTCAATCTCGAAAAAACACCAAAAGATATTCAGCGCCGCCTTATCGACTTTTTGAGCGGTGTTGCTTACGCAAACAACGGACTTGTAAAGCGCGTTGCAGCTAATACCTTTATGATTACTCCGTACAATGTTGACGTAATGGGCGATATGCTCATTGACGAAATCGACGGCGGAATGTACCGTTAACCGAATAAAACTATCGAGTGATCGCATACGCCGTCGGACAAGGTGACAGGTGTATGCGACCATTTGTGCTTTTAAAGATAATCAGTAGTAACCGACTGTTTTGATTAAAAAAGGGGGTTCATCATGGTAACCGCAGACGAAATCAGAAACAAAGAATTTTCGCGAGCAGGAATGAGCGGATACAAAAAGATTGAGGTTGACGTATTTCTCGACGAAATAGTAAATACGATAAATTATTTGACTACAACGGCCGCCGCAAATGAAAAAAAGATTGCCGACTACGAGCTTAAACTCAACGAGTACAAAGCCGACGAGCAGGCAATTCAAGCGGCACTCGTTAATGCCGAGCGCGTGAGTGAGCAGCTCATTTCCGAGGCAAAGGTAAAGGCGGACGATACCGTTTTTGCCGCGAATGAAAAGGCAAACGAAATAATGACAGCCGCTAATAACAATGCGGAAACAACCATTAGCGAAGCAAAGGAAAAGGTCGAAGCCATGATTGCCGAAGCTCAGCGTCTGTCAAAGGAACTTTCCGATACGACCGAAAGGGTTACCCGCGAAAGCATCGAAACTACAAAGGCAAAGACCGAGGCAATGGTAGCCGCCGCGGAGGAAAGTGTCAGAGAACAGCAGAAGCTCTTTGACGAGTTTAAAATACAGGTAGCGACTTTCAAACGCGACATTTTAGCCCAGCTGGAAAGTCAAACAAAGCTCGTTTCCGAAATGCCGGATGCAGTCATACCCGAGCCGGAGGTTGCAGCAGCCGAGACAGAAATTCCTGTGACCGAAGAGGTTGAGGAAGAAGAAACTCCCGAATACAACGACATCGAGCGTATAATCAGCGAAATGCGAACTGCCGAGGAGGAGCCGATTACTCTCGGTGAGCCGGAGGACGAAACCGAATCGGAGATCGTTGAAGAAGATGATGAGCAGGAAGAAATTCCCGAAACCGACACCAACGATAAAAAGGCACCGAATTTTAAAGTAAACATTGATTTTGACGAGGACGAAACCGAGGAGGAAGAAACTTCTGACGAGGCGGAGGACGATGTTAATACAGATTCCGAAACAGAGAGAACACCATTTATCTTTGATGGTGAGGTTTCGGAAATTATAGAATGACAAACAGGAAAGGTAGTTTAAACAAAATGGCACAGGATTATAACAAGACACTTAATCTGCCGTCAACGGAATTTCCGATGCGCGCAGGACTCCCCGAGAGAGAGCCCCAGGCACTCACTCAGTGGGACGATATGAAACTTTACGAAAAAATGCTCAAAAAGAACGAGGGAAACCCGAGCTACATTCTTCACGATGGTCCTCCCTATGCAAACGGAAAGATTCACCTCGGCACCGCCCTCAATAAGATACTCAAGGACTTTGTCATCAAGTATAAGAGCATGACAGGTCACTATACACCTTATGTTCCCGGCTACGATACTCACGGACTTCCCACCGAGTTGAAGGCACGTAAGGCGGCAGGCGTAGGCAACGCAACTCAGATTTCGGCACTTGAACTTAGAAAGATGTGCCGCGAGTTTGCACTCGGCTTTGTTGACGACCAGCGTGACCAGTTCAAGCGCTTGGGTGTACTCGGTGAATGGGATAACCCCTATCTCACACTCAAACCCGAATTTGTCGCAAAGCAGATCGAAGTATTTGGCGAAATGGCTAAAAAGGGCTATATTTACAAGGGATTAAAGCCGGTTTACTGGTGCCCTGAATGTCAGACCGCTTTGGCCGAAGCCGAAATTGAATATGCCGAGGATCCGTGTCATTCAATTTTCGTAAAATTCAAGGTAAAGGACGATTTCGGTAAGCTTTCAGCTATCGGAGCTGACCTTGATAAGACATACTTTGTAATCTGGACCACAACCACATGGACCTTGCCCGGCAACGTGGCAATTTGTGTCGGCCCGAATTACGAATACAGCATAGTAAAAGCAAACGGCGAGTATTATGTTATGGCTACCGACCTTGCCGCTACCGCACTCAAAGCCGCAGAAATCGAAGAATTCGAAACCGTCGGCACATTAAATGGCAGCGAGCTTGAGCTTATGACTGCCGAACATCCCTTCCTCGACAGGGAGTCACTTCTCATCGTTGGCGACCACGTTACACTCGAAAGCGGTACAGGTTGCGTTCATACAGCTCCCGGCTTCGGTGTTGACGACTTTGAGGTTTGCCGCAAGTATAAGCAGCTTCCTATCGTCGTTTCTGTCGATGCAAAGGGTATTTTGACCGAGGAAGCAGGTCAGTTTGCCGGACTCAATACCGACGACGCAAATAAAAAGATTGCACTCCATCTCGAAAGTACGGGCAACCTTCTCGCCCTTCAGAAGATAATTCACCAGTATCCGCATTGTTGGCGTTGCAAGTCGCCCATTCTCTTCAGAGCGACCGAGCAGTGCTTCTGCTCCATCAGCGACTTTGCTGACAAGGCAATCGAAGCAATCGACACGGTTGAATGGGTTCCTGCTTGGGGCCGCGACCGCATCGCAGGAATGGTAAAGGATCGTTCTGACTGGTGCATTTCACGTCAGAGAACTTGGGGCGTTCCGATTCCGATCTTCTACTGTGAGGATTGCGGAGCCGAAATAATCAATGACGAAACCATCTCTAACCTTTCCGCTATTTTCCGCAAGGAAGGTGCAGACGCTTGGTACGCTCACGAAGCAGCCGACCTCCTCCCGAACGGATACAAGTGTGCAAAGTGCGGCGGCACCCATTTCAAAAAAGAGAGCGACATCATGGACGTTTGGTTCGATTCGGGCTCAACCCATGCCGCAGTTCTCGATAACAGAGATTATTTGGGCAGTCCTGCCGACCTTTATCTCGAAGGTGCCGACCAGTATCGTGGTTGGTTCCAGTCGTCATTGTTGACTTCTGTTGCAACAAAGGGAGTTTCCCCGTATAAGACCATTGTTACTCACGGCCGGGTTGTTGACGGCGAGGGTAAAAAGATGTCAAAATCGCTCGGAAACACAATCGTTCCCGAGGATATCGCTAATCAGTACGGTGCCGATATTCTTCGTCTTTGGGTTGCATCGAGCGACTATCACGCCGACATCCGCATTTCAAAGGATATCTTAAAGCAGCTTTCCGAAGCATATAGAAAGATTAGAAATACAGCACGTTTCATTCTCGGCTGTATCAGTGATTTCAATCCCGATACCGATTCGGTAGCTCTCGACGAGCTCGAACCGATCGATAAGTGGGCACTCAACCGTCTCGACGAACTTAATAAAAAGGTTAAGGATTCGTTCGAGAAGTTTGAGTATCATATCATTTTCCACTCGGTACACAATTTCTGCGTTGTCGATATGTCGAATTTCTACCTCGACGTATTGAAGGATAGACTGTATGTAGAAAAGACCGATAGCAAAACACGTCGTGCCGCACAGACCACGATTTATAAGATTCTCGATACCCTTACACGTCTTATTGCTCCGATAATTACCTTTACTGCTAACGAAATCTGGGGATTCATGCCTCACGATGAAAAGAGCGTAAAGGAACACGTTGTTCTCAACGATTATCCCGAGCTTACAGGCGTTTCGGTTGACGAAGCATTTATCGAAAAGTGGGAAAAGCTTCATGCACTGCGCGACGATGTAAAGAAGGCAATCGAAAATGCCCGTAATCAAAAGATTATTGGTGCCTCTCTCGATGCCGAAATCGAGCTTTTCGCTACCGGCGATATGCTTGATTTTATCAAGGAATGCGAAGCCGAGCTTCCCGTTATCTTGATTACCTCAGGGGTTAAGATTAGCGAGGGTGAAGGCGGCGAATACAAGGGCGAAAACATTGGCGTCACAGTAACAAAGGCATCTGGTGGCAAGTGTGAACGTTGTTGGAGTTATTCCGATTCTGTCGGATCAAACGACGAGCATCCTACCCTTTGCGCCCGTTGTGCAAAGGTAGTTGCCGAATAATTTTCGTCAGCGAAATTTGTCCTAATTTATTAGAGAATGTACACGGAGGGATACCCCTTGAAAATCAAAACAAAAGGTCACTTGACCGAGGTTTTTGCCTTGATTGCAGCGGCATTTCTCGTAATAGCCGACCAGGTGACAAAGTCGGTTATCGCGGATAGCTTTTATCTCGGCGAATCGATTGAGGTTATCCCTCGCGTGCTCAATTTCACCTACATTCATAATAGGGGAGCGGTATTCGGGATATTAAAGGATCACCCTTGGGTGTTCAATTCCGCAACGATAATATGCGTTGTGGTTGCCCTTGTACTGCTCGTAACCAGTAGGATAAAGAAAAAAATGTATATCTGGGCGACATGCCTTATCATAGCCGGCGGAATAGGAAATATGATCGACCGTCTTTCGCTCAAATACGTTGTCGACTTTATCGAGGTCAAGTTTATTTATTTTCCTTATATTTTCAATATCGCCGATTGTTGCGTTGTCATTGGCTGCTCATTGATTGCTTTACAGCTGATAATCGAAATAATCAACGAAAAAAAGGAAAAGAACAGAACCGAAATTTCGTCGTCACCCGATGACGAAAATGAAAAGAGCGGGGAATAACGAATGAGCGAAAAATACGAGCTTGTTTGTGAAACTTCGGGGATAAGGGTTGATGCCTTTATTGCCGAAAATACCGATATTTCGCGAAGTGCCGCGGCAACCCTTTGCGATAATGGAAAGGTGCAGGTAAACGGCACTTCGGTTAAAAAGAATGCAAAGTTAAAGCAGGGAGATACTGTTGAAGTAACCCTTCCCGAGCCGACCTATACCGACATTTTGCCCCAGAATATACCCATTGAAATCGTGTACGAGGACGATGACCTTCTGGTCGTGAATAAGAAAAAAGGGATGGTCGTTCATCCTGCGGTAGGAAATACCAACGGAACGCTTGTTAACGCTCTGCTTTATCATTGCGGCGATTCACTTTCGGGCATCAACGGGGTCATCCGTCCCGGAATTGTCCACCGAATTGACAAGGACACAAGCGGTCTATTGATGGTGGCAAAGAATGACACAGCGCATAATTTTCTTGCCGAGCAGATAAAGGAGCATTCCTTTTCGCGAGAATATGAGGCGGTCGTTTACGGTAATTTCAGGGAGGATAGCGGCATAGTGAATGCCCCTATCGGAAGGCACCCTGTCGACCGAAAAAAGATGACCGTTACCGAAAAAAATTCGCGATATGCCATCACGCGATGGCGAGTCATTCGTCGATATGGCGAGTTTACCCATCTGCGCCTTATTTTAGAAACGGGACGAACCCATCAGATAAGGGTGCACATGGCGCATATCGGCCACGCAGTTGCCGGTGATGCGGTGTACGGACCGAAAAAGACGATAGAGCGTCTTTGCGGTCAGTGCTTGCACGCAAGGTATATCAAATTTCAGCATCCAAATGGCAAAGAAATCGAAATCGAAAGCGAGCTACCCGATTACTTTACCGAATTTTTGGACTTTCTTGATAAAAAATACGGCGATAGGGAATAAATTTGCTTTATAATTGCCGTAGTTTTTACAATATATAATGTGTTAGAATAAAATTGGTTTAAAAAATTTTCTGCGACATGTTTTGGCGGTCATACGCAGAGGGAATAAATTTTTACCGTCGAAGAATGGGGAGTGTTATGGATAATAACAAGAAAAGACAACTTGAAATAGTTGCAACAAAGGCACGAATGGGAATCATCGAAGGAACCTATAATGCAAAGTCGGGACATCCC
>JAFOCB010000095.1 GCA_017381515.1 Clostridia bacterium
ATAACACTCCTCGTCTCTACACCTCGAGTTCTCCACGCACGCCAAGACAATACGCATTGCCCTTGTTAAGCCCCTAAAGGGAGTAAGGAGTGCTATTGTTCTCGCTGAAACCACATCGTGCCTCGTGGTTTCGGCTCGCACAAAAGCGATTTTACCGCACATATTCCGATACAAAATTAAATCGGTTTTCGGTCGGGCGATTGAGGGCGGTCGGGGGGTCTTTGCAGACAGCAGTTAAAGGCAAGCCCTTAACAATCCCTTTAATTAGCTCGATACGAGCCAATTAACTTTTTCAAGCCTTTACAATGCGTGAACTTTTGTAAAAATCAATGCTTGAAAATGCGTGTAATCTCTCTGTAAATCTGTCTTTTATGTAGCCATATTTTCAGCCTAATTTTGACTAAACTTTTAATCAAAATACTATGAGTGATTACACAACTAATGCGTCAGTAAATCTGACGATGAACGGCGAGCAACCTAAAAAGGTGCTCGAAGAACTGCGAAATCGCGCTTTCAATCTTGAAAACGCTATCGCTAAAGCAGCTAAGGCTGGTAACAAGACGGAACTCACTAAATTGCGAAAGGAACTGAAAACTACGCAACGACAAATCCGTGAAATGGAGTCGGCAACTATGCAAGTGGAAAAGGTGCTGAAGCAACTTGACAAGGCGACTCCTAAGGAACTGCAAAGAACACTGAAAACCCTTGAAAAGCAACTCAACAACCTTGAAAGAGGCTCGGAGGCTTGGAAACGCCAAACGGAATACATCAAGCAAGTAAGGGCTGAGATTGACAAGGTAAACCGGGAACTGCGTAACGGTGAAACCTTTTGGGAAAGGTTCAACCGAAAAATGAACGATTGGCAAACTACGCTTGCAGCCGGTGCCGCAGCTGTTACCGGTGTGGTTATGGCTGGTCGCTCTGCCGTGAATGCCTATGCCGAAATGGACGCTGAAATGGCGAATGTCCGTAAGTTTACAGGTATGACTGCCGAACAGGTGGCACTCCTGAACCAAGAGTTTCAAAAGATTGATACTCGTACTTCTCGTGAGGATCTTAATCGGCTCGCGCAAGAAGCCGGTCGCCTTGGTAAAACCTCACAAGAAGATGTGCTTGGGTTCGTGAAAGCGGCCGACCAAATAAATGTGGCTCTCGATGACCTCGGCGATGGTGCGACGCTTACACTCTCTAAACTTACAAACATTTTTGGCGATGAAGCAAGACTCGGTACGGAACGCTCTTTGCTCGCTGTCGGCTCGGTTATCAATGAGCTGTCGCAGAACTGCACGGCGTCTGCTCCGTACCTCGCCCAGTTCTCGCAACGACTTGCCGGTGTGGGAGCGCAAGCTGGCATGACGATCCCACAACTTATGGCATTTGCAGCTGTGCTTGACTCGCAAGGTCAAGCAGTGGAAATGTCGGCTACGGCATTGTCAAAGCTTATCATGGACTTGTTTAAGGAAACAGACAAAATCGCACAAGCAACAGGGCTTGACCTTGAAAAGTTCAAGGCTACTTTGGAAAGTTCCACTAACGAGGGACTTTTGATGTTGCTTGACCGATTGCATGAACTCGGTGGCATGGATGTCCTCGCTCCTGTATTTAAGGATATGGGAGAAGAGGGAGCAAGAGCATCGGCTGTTATCTCTGCTCTCGCCGGTAATGTCGATACTGTGCGCTGGCAACAAGAGGAAGCTAACAAGGCTTTCCAAGAGGCCACTTCAGTAACGAAAGAGTTCAATGTGCAGAACAATACGGTGCAAGCAGGGCTTGACAAGGCTCGCAAGAGATTGACTGAACTTGCCGTTGAACTCGGCGAGAAACTTGCTCCTGTAATGAAGCATGTTATTTCATCAACTACGCTTATCCTCAAAGTAATGAGTTCGCTAATTACCTTTATCGGCAAATATAAAGGTGAAATAATCGTGGTTACGGCTTCTATTGTGGCATACACTATTGCAGTGAATGCAGCTGCTATAAAGACTAAAATTTTCGCAGTGGCTCAAGGTGTCGCAAAGGTGGCTATGGTGGCATGGCGTGCAGTGACTCTGCTCGCTGCCACAACAACGGCTCTATTTTCGGGAAATATCACTCGTGCCACTATTGCGTTCAAGGCTTTCTCTGCCACGCTCAAACTTTCGCCTATCGGTTTGCTCGTAGGCTCTATTACGGCTATTGTTGCCGGTCTTGCTTTGTGGATAACAAGAACTTCAAAACTCAC
>JAFOCB010000013.1 GCA_017381515.1 Clostridia bacterium
GCCGAGGGTGACTGTGACTTTTACGTTAAAAAAGACGGCACCAGACTGACAAGCAACCTTATGATTCACGGCACCGAATGGATTTGGCGTCGGCTTTTCCTCACGCCCGGCGAGTACGAAATTGTCGGATGCAAAATTGACTCAGTTGCCGAATGCGAGGTCAAAACCGAGGAAAAGACCCCCGACATTCAGCTTAATGATATTATGAACGCCGAGCTTCCTGTAAGGGTTGGCTTCGTGATGGGCGAAACGGCCGAAAGAACAGTCACCTTTACGCCAAACGACAGCGGACTTTTGGTCATTGAGGCGGTTGGCTCCTGCACCGATAACGATGGCGGTCAGGACTTTGCCGTTACAGTCACCGACTCGACAGGTTACAGCGAAACCGATGAAGAAGGTGTCGGCAGCACAAGCTTTGAACTTGCGAAATTCAAGGGAAAAATCACCGCAAAGATTACCCTTTCGGGCGGCGGTGTCGCAACGTTGCGAATTTACAACCCCGAAAATGATGAATGATATGGTATAATAAAAACGACCTCGTTTTTTTGACGAGGTCGTTTTTTTACAAATTCATATATTCTGCGATTAGTTATTTTTGTCGCACAGCATGAAAATTCCTGCCGGTACGCTAACAAATAATAAACAGCAAATCTTAAAACCGATGCCGATAGGTTGATTATTCTTAATTTTTTTATTATAAGAAATGGTCATCGGCAGACACCATGCAAGCGGAATAAGATACAGACCCATAATAACCGTGCTGATGATCATAAAGATTTTTGCCGCGGTTGCCAAGCCGGAGGTTTCCTGCGGAGCCGGCTGAGGAACATATCCCTGCTGGGGAACATAACCCTGCTGAGGAGCGTATCCCTGCTGCTGGGGTGCAGAATAGGTCGGCTGTTGCTGCTGAGGAGCGGAGTAAACCGGCTGTTGCTGCTGGGGTGCAGAATAAGCAGGTTGCTGCTGGGGTGCGGGTGCGAAAACAGCTCCACAATTCGAGCAGCTGGTTGCATCGTCTGCTAACTGAGCGCCACAATTACTACAAAACATCATTTTAAAAAACACCTCTTTAATTATTGGTTTTCACCTACAAAATATAATAGTGTAAATCTATCAAAAAGTCAATACTGCCAAAAGCCGAAGCCGCCAGATTTTTTTGTCTAAAAAGCAAATTCTACCATATTTAAAAATGCCGACAATCGCTCATATTATGCAAAAAAAACGATTGCAACAAATTCACTTTTGGCAACAAATTTCGGTCGCTTTACAGATGAATGCGGCGGTGCCGTCGGCGTGCTTATCAATGTTTTTTCGGAATCGCTCATCGGCGACGTACATTTGACCGAGCCCCGCCAGAATTTCGTTTGTGCAATGATAATAATTCTCGGTGATATGCTTCTGCAAAGCTTTCACAAGAGTTTGTGCCTCGAGTGAGTCGGGCGTTTCACCCTTTTTCATGCACGACGCAAACTCCGCCATTATGCCGTCCATTTCGCAGGCAAGATCATCCCACTTCTGCTTGGAATAATCGGCAGTGCGTTCCGAATGCTCCTTGTACGCATCGGTGCCGCCCCATTTTTGCTCTGCTTCCGCCTTATATTTTTCAAATTCGCTGTTATCAAATGCCATCATTACGTTCTCCTTCTTTTTGCGAAACATTTATGAATCTAATTCATTACACAGGGTGTCATAAAGCTTTGGACTGAATTTTTTTATACATTCAATATACTCGCCAACCCTCACAAAATTATCTAAATCGTACCTATCTATTCCTTGAAAGGCGAATATTTCATCATATAACAAGCAACTGCCTTCAATGTGGACATAACCCGAAATCAAATCAACGCCGATAAAGACAGGGCAATCCTCCCATATATCCTCCTGATTATCATAAATGGTCTTGCCGTTCCCCTCATTTTTTAAAATAAACGCTTTTGGTTCGGGTTGTGAATTTTCGGGTAGTTTTTGTTTATAAAAGGCATTGTTTAAAACATTTTCCGAAACAACAGAAAGTGACTTTTGGTCGGTTAATTCTTCAAGCAAATATTTGCTTTTCAGATATTCCAGCACCTCACTGCCGCTCTTTCGATTCTCAGTAAGCTTGTCTTTGAAATTTTTGTGGATTTCTCGCCATTCGTTTAACTTCTCTTGCGAAAGAGGTGCAAAAATCATTTTCCGTTCTCCTTTACAAATTGATTATATCGTGACAAAATAAGAATTCAAAACAAAATGTTATATATCTTCACCATCACCAAAGTCAAAGAAATTGCCATTTATTGTAACAAGGTCACCTGTGCTATAAAGTTCGTATTTTTCAAAGCACTCAATGGGAGCCGAATATTCTTCAGTTTTGCCATCTTATGTTTTAAAAACCACTTGATAAATCAAACGACGACTTGGATATCTATAACTGCCTGTTATTTGTGTATCTATATATTTATGAGTAACCTCTGCCCTTTTAACAACGTGGTCTGGCGTTTTAACTTTTTCGGGGTCATAATTTTTAATCTGATGTCGGGTGCTTAAAAACGCCCAAAGAACACATGCAATTATTACTAAAACCAAACCACCGCCAATAATAATACCAAGTATTATATCCGAATCCATAATCTGCACCGCCTTATTTTTATTATATCAATTCGAATGTTGCAGCCATAATAATAAATAAAACTAACGGAATAAACTGAATTATGAAACCTAAAACACTCTTTCCTTTTTTGCGAAGAATTACGGAAAATAATATGCTCAATATTGAAGCGTGAGGTATCATCAAACCAATTACAATCATAATTTCGATAATTTTCTGAATAAACTCCGTGTGCATAGACATACTGTCCGCGGCAAAAACAGAAAAAAAGCCAAATAAAGAAATAGGCACATAACAAACCGAAAGAATGATATTAAATATAAAACTCATCCTATCCAATTTGTTGTAGTCGCCCTTTTTAGAAAGAACGATTCCCACAACAATAGATGCAACTAAACATAAAAATATCCCAATCAAATACATATTCGCTCACCTGCAATTTCGATTTGTTAATTGAATTATAGTATAAAATGTTATTTATTTCAATTATTCATTATTCATCGTTAACATTATCCCGCCGTTCAGGTTCAAATCCCATTTCATCGCATAAAAAAACAAAAGCAGCCGCCATTTCTGACGACTGCTTTTTACTTGCAAAAAAATAGCAAAAAGTGTGTGATTTTACGCTGTTGACTACTCGATAAATTAGAATTTAGCTTATTTCAATTTCCCCAATTTTGCCGTATTAGCGATAACGATCAATGTAGTATCTGCATCAAGCGCCTGTTCGGGATTGATATTCACATTGACCTTTTCGCCTTTCTTGATGGCAACAATATTGAATCCGTATTTTTTTCGTAAATTTAATTCGATCAAATTCTTGCCGCGCCACTCGTCCTTTACGTCGATCTCGACCATCGATACATCACTTGACAGAGAAATCATATCAATAAAGCCGGAGCTTATGAGATTTTTTGCAAGACGGATGCCGGATTCATTTTCGGGGAATACAACCTGATCCGCGCCGACACGGAGCAGTATCTTTTGGTTCATCTCATTGGCGCATTTTGCAATAACGTTCTTTACGCCTGCCTCCTTGCAAAGCGTAACCGCCATTACAGTTGCCTCAAGACTATTTGCTATACACACAATAACGGTATCTATATTGCCGATGCCAAGTCGGGAAATAACCTCCGCATCGGTCACATCGGCGCATTTGCACACAGGTAGATATGCCGCTGCATCGTTAACGATTCTTTGATCAATGTCTATGGCAATGACCTCCATGCCGTTATCGACAAGCTCTCTTGCTACGGCTGTGCCGTATCTTCCAAGTCCGAATACTGCGTATGTTTTCTTTGCTTTCATAACAATCTCCTTATCCTATACTGATATTTTCCGTCGGCTCAGAAACTACATTCTGACTTTCATTCTTACTGCCGAGTGCCACGGCAAGTGATATTGGCCCAACTCTACCAAAATACATCGTGACGATGATAATCAGCTTTCCGACGGTGTTAAGCGTTGCCGTGAAATTTCGTGAAAGACCGGCGGTTGCTGTTGCGCTAACCGTTTCATAGACCGCATCAATGGCAGAAGCATCACTCGTCGCCATAAGCAGCACGCAAGAGGCAGTGCAAATCGCAAGGAACATTACAACCACCGCAACCGCTTTCTTTATCGATTCTTCGGAAATGCGGCGACCGAACAAGGTTGCGCCATTCTTATTTCTTATCGTAGCAAATGCAGAGCATACAAGAACGGCGATTGTAACCGTTTTCATGCCGCCTGCCGTTCCTACGGGGGAACCACCAATCATCATTAAAATCACAGATACGGCAGCAGATGCATTCGTCAAGTTTTCTTGCGGAAGGGCAGCAAAGCCCGCGGTTCTCGTTGTGATTGATTGAAAAAAGGAAGCTTGAATTTTATCAAACAGGGACATATTTCCAATGGTTAATGGATTTGCATATTCGAAAGCGAATATGAGGACAGCACCGACAAATATGAGTCCGGCAGTAACAGTAATTGCAATCTTTGAGTGCAAGGTCAAATGCCTGAATATTTTTCTGTTTTTTAAGGAACGGCTTTTAAAAACACGAATCACATCCCACCACACGATATAACCCAGACCACCGAGTATAATAAGCGCCGAGGTGACAATGTTTATCAAGGGATTGGTGGCATAGTTGCATAAACTGTTTTCCGCAATAATATCAATGCCGGCGTTGCAGAAGGCGGAAACAGAATTGAATACCGATATCCAGATTCCCCTTATGCCAAATTCGGGGATGAATACAAGCATATACAAGAAAGCTCCGATTCCTTCAATTATAAGCGTGCCGAACAATACGTTCTTCACGAATTGTGTAAGTCCGGACATCGTATTGAGATTAAAGGCATCTTGAATAAGCATACGATCGCCGATTCCCATTTTTCTGTTAAGTAGAATCATCAACCCGGACATAATGGTAACAAGACCAAGACCGCCAATTTGTATCAGAAGCAATATTATTATCTGACCGAACACACTCCACGTAGAAACTGTTGGAAGTGTAACGAGTCCTGTTACGCAGGTGGATGTGGTTGCCGTAAACAGCGCATCGAGATACGGCACAGCTTTACCGTCAGCAGAACTTATCGGCAATGCTAACAGCACGCTTCCCAAAAGAATAGTCACGAGAAAACTGAGCAATATAATCTGGGTAGTTGAGAGAGTGATTTTCTTTTTTCTAACCATAAGTTTTCCTCTAAAAAGCATAAAGGAACCAACATCCTCTGCAGACAGCTGATTCCTTCAATAATGATTTGTTACTATAGTTATATCATTTTTGTACATTCGTGTCAATACATTTTCGCACTTCAAATTCTCAAACAAATCCCGATTTATCGCTCAGGTTCAAATCCCATTTCACCACACAAAAAAACAAAAGCAGCCGTCCTATTGGACGACTGCTTTTTACATGGCGCAGAAGGAGGGATTTGAACCCTCGCGCCGGTTACCCGACCTACTCCCTTAGCAGGGGAGCCCCTTCACCACTTGGGTACTTCTGCATGGTGA
>JAFOCB010000096.1 GCA_017381515.1 Clostridia bacterium
TGGAACTGCCGGCAGTTTTCTCGGCGAATATCAGGCAGGCGGTGTTATCGTTGTTCTCGGCCTTGAGGCAACGGGTAAAAAAATCGTCGGGTTCTTTCCCTGCACGGGAATGCATGGCGGTAAAATGTTCCTCAGAAGCGAATGTAAGGACATGAAATTTCCGAGTCAGGTAACAGCTCGTCCTGCCGATGAATCGGATATGGAAGAATTGAAAACGTATGTCACCGAATACTGTGATTTATTCGGTTATGATATTAACGAGGTATTAACCTCGCCCTTTACTGTCGTCACTCCTGACAGTAAAAACCCATACAAACAAATGTATGTAGCAAATTAAAGAAAAGAGGTACATCATTATGAAGTATTCAAAGGAAGAGGTATTACAGTACGTCAGAGAAGAAGATGTGAAATTCATCCGCCTTGCTTTTTGTGATGTGTTTGGCAAACAAAAAAACATTTCTATTATGCCCGAGGAACTGCCTCGCGCCTTTGAATACGGTATTGCCTTTGATGCTTCGGCAATTGCAGGCTTTGGCGATGAAACAAGGTGTGATCTTCTGCTCCATCCCGATCCGGAAACGCTGATGTTGCTTCCTTGGAGACCGGAGCATGGCAAGGTTGTGCGTATGTTTACCGGCATCTCCTATCCTGATGGGACACCTTTTGAGTGCGATACTCGCAGTCTGCTCAAGAAAGCAGTAGAAGATGCGAAAAAAGCGGGCTATACTTTTGCTTTCGGCGCCGAACAGGAGTTTTATCTGTTTGAGCTTGATGAAAAGAATAAGCCTACAAAAATTCCTTATGATGAAGCGGGCTACATGGATCTCGCTCCCGAAGACAGAGGCGAAAATATCCGCCGCGAAATCTGTCTTACATTAGAACAGATGGGCATCCGTCCCGAAAGCTCCCATCATGAAGAAGGTCCCGGTCAGAATGAGATCGACTTCCGTTATTCCGATCCGCTTACTGCGGCTGATAACACAATGACCTTCCAGACAATCGTCAAAACAGTTACCCGTCGCAACGGTGTTTTTGTGGATTTCAGTCCGAAGCCTCTTGAAAATGAACCCGGCAACGGATTTCATATCAATGTTTCTGTCAAACCGAGCGACAATTCGGAAAACCTTCGCTATATGATCGCCGGCGTTCTTGATAAGGTTGTGGAAATGACCGCATTTCTCAACCCGACTGAGGATTCCTATAAGCGCTTTGGAATGGATAAAGCTCCCGGCTACGTTTCCTGGTCAAGTGAAAACCGTTCTCAGCTTGTCCGTATTCCTGCGGCAGTCGGTGAATACCGTCGTGCAGAACTCCGCTCACCGGATCCGATGGCAAATCCGTACCTCGCATTTACACTTATGATTTATGCAGCACTAAATGGACTTAAAAATAAGCTTGACTTGCCCGAAGCCGCCAATATTAACCTATACAAAGCCGATACTGAGACATTAGCAAAGTTCAAGAAACTGCCTTCAAGTTTAAGTGATGCTTGCAAGGCGGCTGCGACAAGTGATTTTATCAAGGAACACATACCTGCAGCAATTTTGGATATCTACTGCAATAAATAAAGCTGAATAGCAGCCCAAAAAGGAGGGGAGCAAAAATGAGTCTGAAAGAACGAGTTTACAGCGTTCTGATCGTTTCGGCGGCAGAAGGTTTTAATGATGCACTCTCCACTCTGCTCCCTACCTCAAAATATTCACCAACCAATTTCGTATCGAACATCAGTGCCGCCAAGCGAGCACTTGCCGAACGTGCTTTTGATTTTGTTATCATCAACTCTCCGCTCCCTGATGATATAGGTACTCGTTTTGCGATTGACACAGGTAGTTCAAAAGAGACCGTCGTACTCCTGATGGTACGGGCAGAACTTCAAGAAGAAATCTACGACAAGGTTGCAGAACACGGTGTGTTTGTGCTTCCAAAGCCAACCTCAAAGCCAATAATTATAACTGCTCTCAGTTGGCTTTCAAGCGCACGGGAAAAACTTAGAAAAACTGAAAAGAAAACACTATCCATCGAAGAAAAA
>JAFOCB010000097.1 GCA_017381515.1 Clostridia bacterium
AATAAAATCGCTACTTGTTTTGGGTGGCGGTTTTTTTATTGCATTTATGATGCGAAGATGCTATGCTAAAAGAAAGAGGAGGGTGGTTATGAACCAGACCATTCAGCAGCTAAAAGATAGAAAATCCGTTCGTGTCTTTACCGACAAGCCGATTTTACCGGAGGAGGTTGCCGCTATTTTGGAATCGGCGGTCAATGCTCCTACCGCAGGCAATCAGCAGCTTTACACGATTATCAACGTAACCGACCAAGCGCTGAAGGAGCGGCTGGCAGAAAGCTGTGACCATCAGGGATTTATCGCAAAGGCGCCTCTGGTGCTGGTGTTCTGTGCCGATTGTCGCAAATGGTATCGCGCATTTTCGGAATATAGTTGCAATCCTCGAGAGCCGGGAGTAGGCGACCTGATGCTTGCCGTCAGCGATACAAATATTGCCGCCCAAAACGCAGTAGTAGCCGCACACAGTTTGGGAATCGGCTCCTGCTACATTGGTGATATTATGGAAAATGCAGAGGTGCAGAGGGAAATACTTTCCTTACCGCCGTACGTGTTTCCGGCAGCGATGCTGGTGTTCGGTTATCCCACTGAGCAGCAGATGAACCGACCAAAGCCACCACGCTGTGATATGCAGCACATTGTTCACGAAAACGGCTATCGGGATATGGATAGGGACGAGCTGAAACAAATGCTTTCCGCAAAAGAGGGAGAACGGGATTTTGAAAAATGGTTACGTGCATTTTGTAACAGAAAATACAATTCCGATTTTTCTCGGGAAATGACTCGCTCGGTGCAGGTGTTTTTAGAAGATTTTCAGAAATAGCATCGCTATCAAAGGGCTAAATGAATGAATAAAAATCGCCATCCGTTTTGGGTGGCGATTTTTTATGCCTATCTTGCGGTTATCAAATCATTGCCTCGATTTGTTTCAGCAGGGAATGGGTGATTTCGTCGGTGACGTCGGGACGTCGGGCTCGGTCATAGTAGGACGAAAGGAGTTCATTTTGCTCGCGAGCCGACTTTAATGCGCCGACGCATCCCGAAATCAGCTCGTCGGTTGCCCGTTTATTAAAAAGTAACCGTTGCCGCTTTGACGAGAGAGCCGACATATTCATAAACCGCCGCGAATGGTAACGGCGCAGGTCGGCGCGGATGGACAGATAGCGGTTTTCGGTGCAAAAGGCGACACGCAGCTCGGGGACGATGACATGCTCGACTCGGTCGGGGAAGAAGGGACACATACAACTGATAATGTCCAGCCCAAGCTCGATTGCCGAATAGCGAATGGCCGTCATAATCACCTTTGCGGCGGCAGAAAAGCGGTCGTCGATAATAAAAATTCGGTCGGCGGCATCGAGCAGGGTATCATCGCGAAAAATTAGCCCGTCGGGAGTGACCGCGCTCAAAAAACGCAAGGTTTCGCGACCGCGACCGCCGCGACTTTTGCCAAGCAGCTTTGCCGCCGACATCATGCCGAAGCGGGCGGCTTTGTCACCGACGGTCACATCCGACGCAATCATAAAGCTGTCGTGCAGCAGTGACCTTGCCGCCGAAAA
>JAFOCB010000098.1 GCA_017381515.1 Clostridia bacterium
CGGCGAGTTCGCTCTTTGTCAGCTTGCAAAAGCCGTCGAGAGTTTCAACCGAGTCGGGAATTTCGTACTCTGCCTGTAATGTTTCGAATGTGTCGAGGGTTGCCTGACGTGATTCAACGGGGTTGATTACATACTTTTTAATTTCGGCGATTTCGGTTTCGCTGATTTTACCGTAAAGCATGTAAACCTTTGCCGTGCGGACGGTCGGACGTTCACCCTGCGAGATAATCTGAATACACTGAGCGGCTGAATCGGCTCTCTGGTCAAACTGACCGGGCAAAAACTCAACGGCAAAAACTACGTCGCCGTCAAGCTCGATTTCGTCGCTGATAATGTCGAGCTGGGGTTCGGAAAATACGGTACCCTTTGCGTAGTCAAACAGCTCCTTGTCGATGTTTTCGACGTCGTAGCGGTTGATTATGCGAAGGTCGGTAACTCCATCAATCTGAAGAAGTCCTCTAATATCGGCAAGAAGGGCAGCTGCTTCGTTAGCAAGCTCCTTTTTCTTTTCGACGTATATGCGATAAACCATTTATTTTTCCTCCTTTGCCGCGAGGGCTTTCTGTCCAATATCGTTCCTATAATATGCGTTGGCAAAATTTATGCTCTTTGCAACCGAATATGCCTTTTCGATAGCATTTTCGAGGTTGTCGCCCACAGAAACTGCACCGAGTACGCGTCCACCTGCCGTAAGCAGTTTGCCGTCCTCTGTTTTTGCTCCTGCGATATAAATTTCGCCGTCAACATTATCGGGAAGGGTAATTTCGAATCCCGAATCATATTTTTGCGGATAGCCATCGGACGCAACAACTACACAGCAGGCCGACTTGTCCGAGAATTTAACCATTTCGTTAGTGAGGGTGCCATTGGTTGTCGCTACCATGATTTCAAAAAGGTCGCTTTCGAGAAGTGGGAGAACAACCTGCGTTTCGGGATCACCAAAGCGGCAGTTGTATTCGATTACCTTCGGTCCCTTTTCGGTCAGCATAAGCCCGAAGTAAAGACAACCCTTGAATGTTCTGCCTTCCTTTTCCATAGCGCGGATGGTCGGCAAAAAGATTGTTTCCATACAAATATCGGCAATTTTGTCGGTATAGTAGGGATTGGGCGCAATAGTACCCATACCGCCGGTATTGAGTCCTTCGTCGTTGTCCTTTGCGCGTTTGTGGTCCATTGACGAAATCATCGGTACGACCGTCTTTCCGTCGGTAAATGAAAGCACAGAAACCTCGGGACCAGTGAGGAATTCTTCGATGACAATATTGTTTCCGCTGTTGCCGAATACCTTGTCCTCCATGATTGACTTAACTGCCGAAACGGCCTCATCCCTTGTGGTTGCGATGATAACGCCCTTGCCGAGAGCGAGTCCATCCGCCTTGATAACGGTGGGGATGGGAGCTGTTTCGAGATATTTAATCGCATCGTCAGCGTTATTAAAAACCTCGTATTCGGCGGTAGGAATGCCGTATTTTTTCATCAAATTTTTCGAAAAAACCTTGCTTTCTTCGATAATAGCCGCGTCAGCATTAGGACCGAAGCAGGGCACACCGATTTTGTTCAGAGCGTCAACAGCACCGAGTACAAGCGGGTCATCGGGGGCAACGACAGCATAGTCGATTCCGTTTTCCTTTGCGAAATTTACGATGCCGTCAATGTCCTTTGCGCCGATATTGACACATGTAGCGTCGAGAGAGATGCCGCCGTTTCCGGGTAATGCAAAAATCTCCGAAACCTTGTCACTTTCCTTTAATTTTTTAATGATAGCGTGTTCACGGCCACCGCCGCCAACAACCATTATTTTCATATCAAAAACACCCTTAAATTATATTGTATTAGTGGTGGAAGAGTCGCATTCCGGTAAAGGCCATAACCATACCGTACTTGTTACAGGTTTCAATAACCTGGTCATCTCTTATTGAGCCACCCGGTTCAGCAATATAGCTTACGCCGCTCTTAAACGCTCTTTCGATATTGTCGCCGAAGGGGAAGAATGCGTCAGAGCCGAGAGCAACACCGGTAATCTTGCTGAGGAATTCGCGAGCTTCTTCGTCGGTGAGGGGTTCGGGTTTTGTGATAAAGTATTTTTCCCAGTTGCCATCGGCACAAACATCCTCTTCATTCTTGTTGATATATCCGTCGATAACGTTATCTCTGTCGGGACGTCTGATATCGCTGCGGAAGGGGAGGTTAAGCACCTTTTCGTGCTGACGGAGGAACCAAGTGTCTGCCTTCGATCCGGCGAGACGGGTACAGTGAATACGTGACTGCTGACCGGCACCTACGCCGATTGCCTGTCCGTCAACGGCATAGCATACCGAGTTTGACTGGGTATATTTTAATGTAATGAGAGCGATGATAAGGTCGCGCTTTGCTTCGTCGGTAAAGTTTTTGTTATCGGTAACGATGTTTTCGAGGAGGGCTTCGTTGATTTCAAAGTTGTTTCTACCCTGTTCAAAGGTGATACCGAATACCTGCTTACGCTCGGTAACCTCGGGAACGTAGTTCGGGTCGATTTCGATAATGTTGTAGTTACCGTTTCTCTTTGATTTGAGGATTTCGAGAGCTTCGGGCTCGTATCCGGGAGCGATAACGCCGTCCGAAACCTCGCGTTTGATGAGGTTAGCGGTGGTAACGTCGCAAACGTCGGAGAGAGCAACAAAGTCACCGAATGAGCACATACGGTCGGTACCTCTTGCTCTTGCATAAGCGCAGGCAAGGGGAGAATCGTCGAGTTCGGGAACGTCGTCAACGAAGCAAGCTTTTTTGAGAGTGTCGTTGAGCTTGATACCAACAGCGGCAGAGGTCGGGCTAACGTGCTTGAAGGAAGCAGCGGCAGGGAGACCGAGTGCCTTTTTGATTTCGCTTACGAGCTGCCAAGCATTGAAAGCGTCCATAAAGTTGATGTATCCGGGCTTGCCACAGAGGATTGTGATGGGCAACTCACCGTTTTCCATATAAATTCTGGAGGGTTTCTGGTTGGGGTTACAACCATATTTGAGTTCGAGTTCTGTCATTGCTTTTTTCTCCTTATACGTTCTTGTTAACTATTCTTGTTTCGTATTCACCGGTTGCCAAATCGATGTATCTGACAAAAAGTGAAACCTTGTTATCCTCGTTTAAGTTTGTCCAAAGGATGTCGGTCAAGGTATCAATATCTGTATCGGGGAGTTCGAGCGTTTTTGGCTCTCCTTCAAAGCTGGGAAGAGGATTTCCGTCGCACTTATAGGTATGTATGAATTTTGCCTTTCCGGCAATCGGATTTGAGTAAGCGTAGGTGTATCTCTGGCAGGAGGAGTCATCTCCGTCGGCTGATTTGAGAATTGACATAGCGTAGTTCATGTCGCCGCTTTCGAGGTGGATGATACCCGAAATACGCGGGGTAAAGTTGGGCTTGTCATCCTCAAACTCACGGGTACGAAGCGCCTGTTCAAAGGTCATCTGCTTATCCATGAGGTCATAGATTGTGTCGGTCTGGTCGCCGTTGGTAACGATTGTCTTGTTACCCAAAACGCGTACGGGAGCATAGATGATGAGATGCGGGTCAACCATTTTTGACTCGTCGAATGCCTGGGTTCTGATGCCTTCGCCATCCTCTACGAATACGCGGTTACGGCTGTTTTCGCTGCGACCCATAATGAAGTATGCGGTTACTGCCTTCTTTCCGTCTGCGCTTTTGCCGATGATAATTCCTCTGCCGTGATAGGCGAGGGAATTAAGCTCGTTTTCAAGTGTCTTAATTTCCATACCCAAAAATCCTCCAATTTATTTAATGTATGTTCTATTGTTTTCGACTACAATTTTGCCGTCGCAAAGGAGCTGAACGGCCTTGGGCAGAATTTTCCATTCCGCCTCCTGCATAATGCGGAGCTGAAGTGTTTCGGGAGTGTCGTCGTCGAGCACCTCAACCGCTTTTTGCAAAATGATTGGTCCTGCGTCACATTCCGCCGTTACAAAGTGGACGGTAGCGCCCGAAACCTTTACGCCCTTTTTGAGTGCTTCCTCATGAACGTGGAGTCCGTAATATCCCTTTCCGCAGAAGGAGGGGATAAGCGCAGGATGAACATTAACCATTCTGTTCTCAAATGCGTCACAAACGTTTTCGTCGAGAATGGTCATGAATCCCGCATATACCACAATGTCGGCATTTTCCTCAATCAAGGCGTCGCGCATTGCAATACTGTATGATGCGATATTGTCATAATTCTTTCGAACGAGTACGCGTGTTTTTATTCCGTTGTCTGCCGCACGGGTGAGGGCGTAAGCATCCTCTTTTGACGAGATTACGCAACTAATCTTACCGCAGCCGAGTTCTCCGCGCTTTTCGGCGTCAATCAGCGCTTGTAAATTTGTTCCGCCACCCGAAACCAGCACTACAATATTTTTAGTATTATTCAATGATAACACCCTCATCACCTTCGATAACCGAGCCGATAACGTAAGCATCCTCGCCATTTGCTTTAAGCACCTCGAGTGCCTTATCGACGTCATTTTTATCTACTACAATGCTCATTCCAACGCCCATATTATAGGTGTTGAACATATCGCGTTCCGAAATACCGCCAACCTTCTGAATAAGCTTGAAAATGGGTAGAATTTTAAGTGATGCCTTGTCAACCTTTACCGAGTAGCCCTTCGGCAAGCTTCTCGGGATATTTTCGTAAAAGCCGCCGCCGGTGATATGTGAAATGGCGTGAACCTTTACCTCGTCGATGAGTGCGAGTACCGACTTAACGTAAATTTTGGTCGGGGTGAGGAGAGTTTCGCCGAGAGTTTTTCCGCCAAGCTCGTCCTTGTATGCCGAAAGGTCACAGTTTTCTATATCAAAAACCTTGCGAACGAGTGAAAATCCGTTTGAATGAACGCCCGATGAAGCAAGAGCGATTACAACGTCACCTGCTTTAACCGAATTGTTGTCGAGAATATTTTTCTTATCAACCATACCTACTGCAAATCCTGCGAGGTCATAGTCGTCAATCGGCATCATACCGGGATGTTCGGCAGTTTCGCCGCCGATGAGAGCCGCACCCGACTGAACACATCCCTCACAAACACCGCTGACGATGGATGCGATTTTTTCGGGAATATTCTTTCCGCAGGCGATATAGTCGAGGAAGAAAAGCGGCTTTGCTCCGCAGCAGATAATGTCGTTAACGCACATTGCAACGGCATCGATACCGATTGTATCATGCTTGTCCATGAGTATTGCGAGCTTAACCTTTGTTCCGCAGCCGTCGGTACCGCTGACCAAAACGGGTTCTTCCATCCCTGTCGGGAGACCGAAACATCCGCCGAAACCGCCAACGTCGTCTAAACAACCTGCGTTGCGAGTTCTGGCGATGTGCTGCTTCATCAGCTCAACCGATTTGTAGCCCGCGGTAATGTCAACGCCCGCAGCAGCGTATGCTTCTGATTTAGAATTGTTATGCATAATTTATTCCTTTCCGTTCCAGCAGTATGTGCAAAGCTCATCCTCGCTCAGTCCGATTGCCTTGATAACGCCTTCTAGCGACTGAAATTCGAGTGATGCAAAATTGAGGTTTTCGCATATCTTTTTGCGAAGTGCTTTGCCACGTTCTGTTTGACCGTTTGAATATTCTTCTATGTGGTTGAATCCTTCTTCACCTTCGAGCTCCATAATAACGCGACGGGCAATAAGCTCCATATCGCTTGTCGAACGTGAAAAGTTGAGGAATTTACAGCTATACATAATTGGGGGACAGGCCGAACGCATGTGAACCGCCTTTGCTCCGTTTTCGTATAGAAAATCTACCGTTTCTTTAAGCTGGGTTCCGCGTACAATCGAATCGTCAACAAAAAGTAAATTCTTATCAACGATAAAGTCGTGTACGGGGATCTGCTTCATCTTTGCTACCTTTTTACGCTCTGCCTGAGTGTTTGGAGTGAAGCTTCGTGACCAGGTAGGAGTGTATTTGATAAAAGCGCGTGAATATTTTTTACCGCTTTCGTTAGCGTAGCCGATGGCATGAGGAATTCCCGAATCGGGAACGCCTACAACGTAATCAACGTCGAGTGCCAGACCATTCTCTCTGTCGGATGCCGCCATAATTTCGCCGTTGTGACAGCGCATTGCTTCGACGTTTACACCTTCGTAGGTTGAGGTGGGGTAGCCGTAGTAACTCCAAAGGAAAGCGCAAACACGCTTTTTCTTTTGCGGTTCGGCAAGCTGTCTGATTCCGTCTGGACTGATTTTTACAATTTCGCCGGGACCAAGCTCCATCTCGTCGGTGTAACCGAGCTTCTGGTATGCAAACGATTCAAAGGTAACGGCATATCCGTCCTTGCCCTTGCCTACGAGAATCGGGATTCGTCCAAGTTTATCACGAGCGGCAATAATAGCACCCTTACTCGTGAGAATGAGAATGGACATTGTGCCGTCGATAAGCGACTGCGCGTGTTTGATTCCGTCGGCGAAGGTATCCTTTTGGTTAACGAGTGCCGCAACAAGCTCGGTGGTGTTAACCCTACCGCCCGTCATAGCGTCAAAGTAACCGCCCGTTTGAGCGAGGCATCTGTCAATAAGCTCCTCGACATTGTTAATCAAGCCGATTGTGCAGATTGCATAAGTGCCAAATTTTGAGCGAATGAGCATCGGCTGCGGATCGGTGTCGCTGATGCAACCGATTGCAGATGTGCCCTTCATTTCGCTGAAAATTTTTTCAAACTTTGTTCTGAATGGTGAATTTTCGATATTATGAATTTTGCGCTGTAATCCGATTTCGCTATCGTAAGCTGCGAGACCGCCACGACGAGTTCCGAGGTGCGAATGATAGTCGACGCCAAAGAAAACGTCCATCATACAGTCATTTTTTGAGGTGATTCCAAAAAAACCGCCCATAATGAACCTACCTTATCTTGTTTAAAACGTAATTTTTATGCAAAAAAGAGCTTTGAAAGGGTCATCGGGTCGATGTATTCGCCGTCCTTATAAACGCGCATATTACCCGAAGCGATTTCGTCGATAAGCATTACGTCGCCGTTGGGAGCGTAGCCGAACTCAAACTTGATGTCATAGAGGTCGAGACCCTTTTCCTTGAGGTCGTCGGC
>JAFOCB010000099.1 GCA_017381515.1 Clostridia bacterium
AATTTACCCGAGGATGGCGGAGACCCCGAAACTCCTCACGTGCATACATATATTCCCGAAACCTCTGATGCCACCTGCACACAGCCGGGTAGCACAACCTATACCTGTGAATGTGGACACAGCTACGTTGTAGATGGTGAGCCGCTCGGTCACGATTACGTCGGTACCGAAATTAAGCCGGCTACTTGCTATGAACAGGGCGAAATGGCTTATGCTTGCTCACGTTGCGACGCCAGCTACACCGAAACCACTGCTGTTTTAGAGCACGAATACACCGACGGCTACTGTGGCCTTTGCGGAGACCGAGAGGTTTATACCCCCGACGGCGCAGAATGGTCGATGGTCTTTGTTGACGCCGACGGAAACGAAATTGACACAGTTTCTACCGCTAACAACGAATTCTGGATGGTTGTTCGTCTGACTAACTATGCCGATTATATCGGTGAAATGAATAACACAGGCGACCTCGCTACCAGCACCTACGATCGCACTATCGCTTCGGTAGTCAGCGTTATCTCGATGGATAATGCCGAGGTTATTGCCGTTCGCGAAAATAATAAGATTGTTTACGCTACTCCGTACGAAACAGCAACCCTTTCAATCAACTACGATTCTACCGACGGATTGTTAAAGTCGATTTTCTACTCCGACGATAATGCAGGATGCACCTTCTCGATTGGAATGAATGCTTTGCACGCTAACAACGGCGAACTTTTCAGAATCAAGGTCAGAAGCAAGCTCACCGAGGACGGCTCCTTTAACGTCAAGTTTGTCCCCGAAACCAACCTCGTTTCGTCGTCGGTTGCTTTGGTCAACAAAGCCGAGCCGGGTGAATGGGTATCGGGCGTTAATTACACAAAGGATCTCGAAATTGACGACCGTTGCTACGATACGATTTATAAAATGAACGTGACCTCCGATGGTCAGCCGCCTCATACACACGAATACACCTCTGTTACCACCGATGCGACCTGCACCGAAGCAGGAAAGACTGTTTACACCTGCGAATGTGGTCACAGCTACGAGGTGACAATCCCTGCAACCGGACATAAGGAGATTACAGTAACCTCCACCACCGAAGCAACCTGTACCGAAGCAGGAAAGACTGTTTATACCTGCAAGTGCGGTTACAGCTATGAGGAAACAACCCCTGCAAAGGGACATACCGAAGAAACCATTACCACCGATGTTACCTGCGATAAGGACGGCTTGGTTACGGTTAAATGTTCGGTTTGCGGTGAAACAATTTATACCGAGACAATCCCTGCAACCGGTCACGAATATACCTCAACCAGAACAAAGGCACCGACCTGTAAAGAGGAGGGTGTAATGACCTACACCTGTGCCTGCGGTGACAGCTACACCGAAGCAATCCCGACCCTCGACCATAGATATACCGATGGTTACTGTGACATTTGTGGTGACCGCGAGGTTTACACCCCCGACGGAGCAGAGTGGGATATTGACTTTGTCGATGCAAACGGAAATGCTATTGACACAGTTTCTACTGCTAACGGCGAATTCTGGATGGTTGTAAGACTGACCAATTACGAAGGCCTTATCGGCGAAATGAATTACACTGGCGATCTCGCCACCAGCACTTATGACCGTACTATTGCGGTTGCAGTTGCCTTCTTTGCGATGAATAACAAGCAGGTTATGGGCGTTTATGAAAACGAACAAATCGTTTATACCACCCCGTACGAAACTGCTTCTATTTTGACCAATTACGACACAACCGACGGAATGTTAAAGGTAATATTCCGCTCGGATGATAGCGCAGGATGTCTCTTCTCGGTTGGCGAGTCAGACCTCGATGCAAATAATGGTGAACTTTTCAGAATCAAGGTAAAGAGCCAGCTTGTAGAAGCAGGCGAAATTGGCATTCAGCTTGTCGAAAATACTGCACACGCAGCTTCTTCGATTGCCGTTGTTAACAAGCCCGAGCCGGGCGAATGGCAGGACGAGGTAAGCTATGCCGAGGAAATTGCTATCGACGCTCGTTGCTACGATACAGTTTATGAAATGAATGTAGTCGATGGTGACGTTCACGTTCATGAATACACAGTAGAGTCAAAGACAGATGCTACTTGCACAGAAGATGGCATAATCGTTTACACCTGTGCTTGTGGCGATAGCTACACCGAAACCATCCCCGCACTCGGTCACGATTACGTTGACGGCAGCTGCGGTAACTGCGGCGAAGCTGATCCCAGCATCCCCGTAGGCCCGACTTATGTAGAAGGACTTAAGA
>JAFOCB010000100.1 GCA_017381515.1 Clostridia bacterium
ATTTACAAAGATGTAGCAACCGCCGTAATCCTGTGTGTTATCAAGCTTTGCCCAGGTTTGACCGCCGTCGGTTGACTTGTAAAGTGCGCAAATAGACTCGCCATTATGCGAGCTGGCTTCACGCGACCAGTAAACTACTGCACTACCGCCAATTTTTTCGTCATAAGTGGTCGGGTCAAAGGCAATCTGTGTACGAACGTCACGGAAACCGCAAACACGAGCGTTGAATACGCCCTTCCACGAGAAACCTCTATCGGTTGAGAGATAGAGTCCGTTTGCACCGTTACCGCCCGAGTTTGTACCGCAAACCATTACTCTGTCGAGGTTAGCAGGGTCGGCAACAATACTTGTACCGCCGGCTGCGTGCATACCTGTTGTACAGAGGTCCCACGTGTCGCCACCGTCCTCTGAACGATAGATACCACCAACGTCGGTACCCATGAATGCAAGCTTTCCGTCATCGGAAGGTGCATAGCCGATATAGATCATTGCCTGGCAGCCTTCACCGCCTTCGTGGCCCTGATCGAGAATGTACTGGGATACCATCGGTACCTGTACCCATACGTCTGTGTCAAAATAGATGCCTTCAAATCCTTTGCTTTCGCTGCTGGTATTATCTTTTTCAGATGCAACAGACGAGGTGTTTGCATCGCCGGTAGTTTCGCCGCCACAAGATGTGAGGGTTCCGAAAAGTACGGCAACACAAAGAAGCAAACTGATTATTCTGAGTGCCTTTTTCATAACTTTTTTGTCTCCTTTCGAAAAACAAAACAAAATAATTTATTATATTTGCAGGGAAAGTCCCTAATTTACATATCAGTATGTTCGCTGATTACCTATTAGTTCGTGGCATCGGCAGGACAACACTTTATCTTCCAAATGCCACGGCAACCGCAGAGAACAAACAGCTCGCGTGTAGCAGGGTTAATGCGAATCTGTGTCGGCTGCTTTCCGCCGTCGGGACCTGTTCGGTTATCGTTGGGCAAACGATCGAGTATCGTCCAAGTTTTACCTCCGTCGAGTGAACGGAGAATGTTCGGGAAGCCAAACTCGGCATGAGATGAACAAGCGAGGTAAATAATCGACGGATTTTCCGGATCAACGCAAACGCTGATTGCGTGCTTTGACGGGTATGCGATACTTTCGGGTTCGCTGCCGTCAAGCTTCATTCTGTAAAGTCCGCCCCAGTTGATGAAATAGAGGTATCCCTCTTTATAATCGTACGCGAGGTCAAAGATTCGAGAACCGTCGCTGTACCAAACCTTTTCCCAAGTTTCGCCTTCGTCCTCACTCTTGACTATTGTGCTGTCCCAGTATGTACCGAAAAGTGTCTTTCCTTTCGGGTCGTAGGTTCTGACGCCGTTGCATCCGTCCATATATTCAAAGGTTTTACCCATATCGCGGGTAACTACGTCGCCAATGAATGCAACATTTTCGTTTCCGAGGACGCCACAGCTGATTGAGGTGCCGTGAATATCCATATCGGTACGGTCAATAGTTTTTCCTCCGTCGCGGGTAACGGCAAGCTTTGTTTCGCCAAACATTCTGTTTGCCAAACCGCAGATGGTCACGTCATCATTAAATGTATAGCCGCCGTAGGTCCAGCCACCCCATTCCTTGCCCGACCAGTTAACGTATATCCACGTTTTACCATGGTCGGTGGTGTAGCCGCCGTTATAATCCTGGGATGAAATTTCCATATATCTGGGATCATTAACGTTCCAGCAAACAAATCCGCCGGGGCAAAGTCCGTTATATCCGGCATTCTGCCAAACAAAATTCTTTCCTGCATCGTTGGATGCACAAACAAAGCACCATGTAACAAGCACATAGTTTTCGTCAACAGGACTCCAATAGAATTTCACCTGGTCGTTATTGGCAGGTACCCATGACGCTTCGGCATGACGTACCGACTGATGCCATGATTTACCACCATCATTAGTATAGTAAACGGGAATAATCCATGAACCAGCTCCTGTGAGTCGGTCGTCCTGGAGAACCATATTATCAGGGTTAACGGGAGATACACGAAGCTTTGTCGGGAAGCAGTCAGGGTATCCTTCACCCTTTATTACTGTAAAGGTATCGCCGCAATCGTACGAAACGACGAGGCCCTGCTTTGTGGTAGCGTAAATGTGATCGGGATGACTTCTGATGCAGTCGGCAAAGAGAAAATCATCATCTCTGAGCTTTTCGAATGTTACGCCCTGGTCCTTTGAACGATAGAAGCCGGTGGGACAAATAACGAAAAGCCATCCCTTTTCCTTATGTACATATATACAGGCGTCGCCCATCATTTCGGTATTTTCGAGCTTTGCCCACGTGTAACCGCCATCGGTTGACTTGTAAATTCCGGGATTGTTTTCGGAATCGGATCTGTTCCAATGGTTCTGTGCGCCTTCACGCGCCCAGTAAACAATGGCACTTCCGCCAATTTTTTCGTCATAGCTTGTTTCGTCAAAGGCAAACTGGTTACGCCCATCGCGGAAACCGCAAACGCGTGTCTGCATAATCGCTTTCCAGGTGAGACCTTTGTCGGTTGACATATATATACCATTCTGCGGGCAACCCCATGAGTTTACGCCCAAAGCGATAACTCGGTCAATATTGTTGGGGTCGTAAGCAAAACCTGTACAACCGCATCCGTCGTAACCGATTGATGACGGAGTCCAATGAACACCGCCGTCATCCGAACGGTACATACCACCAACGTCGGTTCCCATAAGCCAATGTGTGCCGTCAATCGGATCACATACAATATAAAGGCATGCCTGACATCCTTCGCCGCCTTCATAACCCTTTTCGATGAGCTCCTTGCTAATCATCGGCACCGGTTCCCATACGTCAGTTTCGAAATAACGGTTAATTAAATTTTCGTTTGCCATTATTCTTTCTCCTTGCTTATACAAATTGTGAACAAAAAATGAACAAAACCGACCTTGTTAGACCGACGAAAACTTCGAAAAGTTCGTTTTTTGTACAAATTGTATATTTTGTTAAAAACAGTTTTGTCATGTTGCACTAAAAATATCGGTTTCGGCCAAATAAATTGCAAACAGGCGCTTTTTCAGCCATTAACCCATATTAGTATTTTTTGATTATAACAACAACCAAACCAAAAGTAAATAGACAAAATAGCACAAAAAGATGGACAAAAACGAACTTTTCGGATATAATTAAATCGGACGCGCTCATATTCTTTTAAAAAAAGCCCGACAGGAGATAAAAAATGCCAAATAATATTCGTTTTGACGCACAGACCGCACCTGTAATAGGCACCTCGATTGCCGCTGACGATTCCTGCCGACTGATGTATATTACCGATGGCGAAGGAAAAATCATCACCGAGGAAAAAACCCTCACCTTTTCCAAAAGGGACGTCTTCGTTTTGCCGAAAAAAACGCGACTCGAAGCCATTTCGGATGGCGGGTACACACGAATTATGATACGAATTGACAATGAACTCGCCGACCAATTCAAGCGCTTCGTCAAGGTGCACGATAACAACAAACAAGATGTCTTTACATTATTAAAAATGCTTGAAAGGGAATGCGGCTCGGATATTCCGTCACATTCCGAATATATTTCTCGACTGGCGCAGGTTGTTTTTTCGCTCATATATGCACTCAGCAAGCACGACGCTTCCCACACCTATGTCGAGCGAATCGAAGGCATGATTGAACACAATCTTCCAAACGCTGCGTTCGAGCTTGATTCCATTTACACCCTCGCTCCCGATTTGACAAAGGATTACGTTCGCAGAATATTCAAGCAAAAGACAGGACTCACTCCAAATGCATATCTCAACCGCCTGCGCATCGAAAAGGCAAAAAAGCTGCTTTCCAAAACAAATGACAGGATGAACGTAAAGCAGATTGCCGAATCGTGCGGATTCAACGATCAATATTATTTTTCGCGAACATTTAAGAGATCGGAGGGCGTTTCTCCGGCAAATTGGAAAAAACGTAAAACAACTTAATTTTTACATTATATTAACAATTCTCGTGGATACGCTTATATTTGAAATTGTATATTTTTGTTTTTTTAGTGAATATTACCATACCTCTTTTCGTCCACTTTGTATAAAAGTTGGGAATTTATTTGGTGTTTTTGCGACTTTTATTTTATGTTTTAAATATATATAATGGTTTGGTAGCACTTTACCGAAAGGAATTCTATCTATGAAAAAACTAATATCACTGCTATTAACAATCTCTATCATTTTGGGTCTGTTCGGTTGTTTCTCGATGATCGCTTCTGTCGCAGATAATGAAACATGGGAATCCGTATTTATTGCAAAGGATTTCTCCGGCAATACCGAAAATATCTATTCTGATAAATTCTATGCCCATTACAATTCAACCGACTCAGCTGAAATTGTAAGCAAGGATAGTTTCGATTTGTCAAGCGGATTCGGCGTTTATGCCAGTCTCCAAATGAACAACGGAACAGCCAACTATCTCGGCGAAAGCTGCTCGATTAAGGTTGGTAACATTGCTCTTAATATTAAAAATGTAAAGGACCAGGAGAATTACGTTGCTGAAATCGTAGTCGGCGACAAGGTAATCGGTACCGCTGATTTGAGCTCGTCTCCTAATGGTAAATACCGCCTTTACGCTAATGAAAAGGAAATTTGGGCAGCACTAAACTACAATAACCTCAACTTTACCGATAATAATGGTAACGAGGTTCACTACCTTTCGCGTCCCAGCGACGTAGATCTTTCTAACGCTCATCTTTCTTTCACATTAGATGGCAATAATGCAGGATCAGCTCGTCATTGGTCGAATTTCCTTCTTCACAAGGCACCGGCAACAAAATATATCCCGAAGGACGTATATATCAAGATTGCAGATTACAACGCCGCTAAGGAAAATGCTTACTTTGCACTTCCCGAACGCACAATCATCTATACCGGTGACCGCGTTCACTTGAGCTATAATGCGTGGACTGAATTCACCTGGCCTGATGGTCACACCCAAACCGAGTGGAACATGGCTTCGGATACCGGTGAAAGAGGTCAGCCCCAGAACGGATTTTACTTCACCTTCCTCAACGCAGGTGAACATTATATTACGACCAGAAGTATTACCCCCGAATGTAAGGTTGTAACCTTCGACGTTGTTGACAGCTTCTATGCTCCGACAAGTGCTCAGGAGGAAGAAAGCACAGATACTACATATCCCGACGGCTCATCACTCCCCTTCACCGACAAGCTGGTTAGCGGAGACAAGGCCGATTTCTATAACAATCCTGTGTCAGAAGGCGTTCACTTCACATCTGACCTTTGGCAGGCAGTTCCCCTCGTAAGCCAGGAGCTTCTCGACCTCGGCTATTCGGGCGGTGAAGGATGTCAGCTTATCAACTCGGTTGCTTACGGCAACGATGGCAAGCTTGCATTCCTCGGAACCGACGTTGGCGGTATATATAAATCGGTAGATGGCGGTGCCAACTGGTACCCCTGTACAGTCGGTTTTGAAGCTAATGGTGCTACATCAATTACCGTTGACCCGAAGAATAATAACAAGGTTCTCTGTGTCGGTGCAAGCTCGGGCTATGACAGCACAAACGGTATCATAATGTCAACCGACGCAGGCGAAACATGGAAACTCGTTTTCTCGGTTGATTCAATAAGCGATGGATCGGTAGGCGCTCACGGTGACAATCGCCGTCAGCTCGCCTTTGACCCCACAAGCTACGACGAAAACCTCGGCTACTGCAAAACAATCTACTGGTCGAGAGAATATAACGGCACAGACGAAAATTGCAACAACCCGTCAATTTATAAATCAACCGACGGCGGTTACACCTGGAATATAATCGAAAACACTCGCCATTTAGGCGGCAACGAAATTCGCGTATCTGCCGATAACGGCTGGGTATTTGTTAACTCCAGCGCCGGTATCCAGCGTTCAAAAGACGGCGGACAAACCTGGGAAGTCATTTTTGACCAGATAGGAAAAATTGACATCGTTCCCTCCGCTCCGTCAAACATCTATTTCATAAACCGCAACGGATACCACATTTCTACCGACCACGGCGATACATGGGATTCGTTCAAGGGTAACAACTGCTTTGACGAAGGCGATGCAATGGTATTCTCCGTCAGCCCCATAAATCCCAAAAACGCTATTGTTCAGTATTTCATTGGCTCTTACAATTACAAAACCTTTGTCACAAACGACGAAGGTTACAACTGGTCGGGCATCAACATCGACTATACAGGACTTTGGCACGAAACTTCCGGTGCTTCGGTTTATGCTTTTGCTTGGAGCCCGGTTCATGAAAACACCGTTCTCCTAGCAGGTTGGGGCGGTATGTTTAAGTCGATTAACGGCGGTTCAAACTTCTTCTACACCAACTCTGGCTTTAACAGTCTTTGCGGCGGCGGAGAAATGAACTTTAACGTTAACGATTCCAACCTCATCAGCATCGCATCTCAGGACTTTAACGGCGGTTACTCAATCGACGGCGGTAAAACCTGGAAATACGTAAACTGGTCAGGCAAAAACTGGGGTGGATTCACCTACGGCTCATATATTCTCGACAAGGATACAATTATCACAGGCGTTGCTACCGGAATGGGTGGAGGCGAAACCTACATCTACGTTACGCAGGACGGCGGAAAGACAATCACCAACACAGGCGTACGCGTGTATGGTAAAAAGATTGGCTTCGGCGCAGTAGGAAATAATGATATTGCCTTCCTCGGTGAATACCGTACCACCGACGGCGGTCAGACCTTTAACATCATGCCAAACTGTGCAGGTGTTTACACCGCTGATGTTACAACTGGACGTCTCTTTGGTATCAATGGTGGCGACGTAGTAACCTCGATTGACGATGGCGCTACATGGACAACCCTCTGTGCAACAGGAATGGATTATCTGTCCGACGTTGCATACAGCCCGTCATCAAACACCCTCTACGTTACCAATGGTGCCGAGCTCTATGTTGGCAACCCCGACTTTAATTCAACCGAAAACAAGGTTACACGTCGTGCATTCGGCGAATCACACGCAGACACAGTTGCAGTTGATCCCAATAACGATAAGGTTGTTTACGTCGGATGCTCAAGCGTTGTTTACCACGATGTAAAAGCAATTTGGCGTTCACTTGACGGCGGTACCACATGGACCAACCTCACCCGTGCAGCAGGCGACGGCAGAGAATGTGCCGACGGTGGTAAGCAGCCCCTTTCAATCCGAGTAAACGCTAACACAGGCGAGCTCTTTGTACTCACCGGTTGCCGCGGCGTATGGAAAATTGCCGCACCTCCTCAGTGGTACCTCGACGCTAATATCGTCCCCAGTCAGTCCTTTAACAGTTTGAAGGAAATGGTCGTAAACGATATTGTCACCAACACCAAATACTCGGCAAATGCTTACAGCGACAACGATATATACTATATCTACACAAAAGAAGACCTCCACAATGTCAGAAATCATAAGAGCGCTCTACATATTCTTATGAACGACATCGTATTTACCGATGCTGACTTTGCTCCCGGCGGTAACTTCTATAACAACGGCACCTACTGGCAGCCCTACGCTCCTGAATATAAGAGCACACCGTTTACCGGAATTTTCTACGGCAACGGATATACGATTAAGGGACTTAAATCGTCAACAAATGCCATCTACTCCTCTATTTTTGGTTGCAATAAGGGACTTATTATGAAAACCGGCTTTGTTGACTGCGAGGTAATAGGAAAAGATACCATGTACGTCGCTTTGGTTGCCGGTCAAAACTATGGCACCATCCTTAACTGTTACATTAAGAACGGCAGAATTAGCGGAAATGGTACACATCGCGCAATGTTTGCCGGATTCGGCTATGCTGACGGCGTTTCAGGTTGCTACGTTGACGGCTCGTTTGAATCGAGCGGTTATCCGTTGACTACATGGGCTATCTCATTAGGCAGTTATCCCTCAATCCCCAACTACTTCCTCAATACAATGGCTGATTACGGTATTCCTGATGATACAGAAGGAAAAGTAGGA
>JAFOCB010000101.1 GCA_017381515.1 Clostridia bacterium
AAGCTCCTCACGGCTTTTCTGAGCCTCGGCGTTAGCCTCGTCTGCGGCCTTATAGCTTTCGTCAAGAGCCTCCTGACGTTTGTCAAGAACACTCTTTACCGGTTTGAAAAGCAGCTTTTTTATTAGTATAAAGAGCAGTAAAAGATTGGCAAGAGAAAATAATATCTGCCAAATATTTACCGAAATGACGTCTAAGGATTGCATATATGTTCTCCTATAATATTATCCTTTGTTATCGTTGCTCAATCTTTTATTTTAAGCCGTTCATAGTGTTTACAAGAAGGTCAACGAGAAGACCGGGCGCTACGAAAATAAGGAGAATTGCGATAACGAGCGCGTAAAGACCGGTTGTTTCGGCGATAGCGCAACCCATGAGCATGGTTGTTGTAACCGAGCTTTTGCTTTCGGGTTGACGGGCAATAGCTTCACAAGCGCTTGCAACAGCGTTACCTTCACCGATACCGGGGCCTACACCTGCAATCATTGCAATACCTGTACCGAGAGCGCAGCAACCTAAAATAATACCAATTGCGAGTTCCATTTTTATTTTCCTCCGTTTATAAAAAATTACTGTTTATTTTTTGCACTTTTTCGTGCTTTTTTCTGTTTATAGGTTTCGAGGTCGAATGCTCCGCCAACGTACATCATGGTCAACATGGCGAAAATAAAGGCCTGCAAGCATCCGCTAAACACGTCGAAATAGATTGATAACACCGCCGGAATACCCATCTGGAAAAGCGGCACGTCGGCGAGAAAGCCGGGTAAATTGCCGAGCACCATTGACGAAAGTCCGGCAAGTGCAGAGCCAAGCAAAACCGAAATTACCGAGCCCGAAAGCACGTTACCGTAATGACGGAATGCCATTGAAACAGGGGTTGCAAATTCGCTGATAAAGTTTATCGGGGCGAGGAGTGCAACCGGTTCGGCAAAGCCCTTTAAATAGTTTATGGGGCCACACTTCATCTTATAATACGTGATGAGGAAGAATACCAGCACCGCCCAACCACCGACGATATTGATGTCCGACGTCGGCGGATACAGACCGAAAAGTGTCAATAAGCTTGAAAACGCCGAAAGAGCCATAATCGCGATAATAAACGGTGCAAAGCCCATAAAATATTCGCCCATATTCTCTTTTACAAGTGAATCGACCTTTTCGACAATCATTTCGGCCAAATGCTGACGTTTAAGTTCGATTTTCTTGCTCATGCCGTGGGTTATATATAGGCAGAAAAAGAATATTACAACCATCACTATTGCCGAATTGACCTGCGATTCGGTGATGGGGAAATCCTGAACAGGCATCGGGATTGTGAAATAAACCCTTGCTCCCGTGATGGCGATTCCCTCGGACACCGGCTTTGTCAGTACTTGAAGCACTATGCCGAAAATAATCGGCAGAATCATCATCGCGATATAAAAAGCGTCAAGTATTTTAAAATTGCGGCTTGTTTTATTCAATTTCATATCACCTCAATTTTGCTTTTTGATTGAAATTGCGCGCATACCTACTGCAATACGCGGGAAAAGATAGGGGATAATTACTGCGATAAGGTTAAAAACAGGTACAGCGTAGCCGATAACTGCGACAATGAACATTAGCAGGTTTCGCAGTATTTGCGAAAGCTTCATTCGACTTTTTGCATCCTTTACGTCCATCCCGAGCGCAGATTGTACCGTCAGTCCCATTAAAAAGAAGTTGAGCGCAGCGGCGAAACCACCGAGCAGATTGCCCAGCAAAACGGTGTAGTCCCATTTACCTATAATGAGAAAAACCGCCTGCATAAGTGCGCTCAGAACAAGCGTCACCGATGCCACGAATACAGTTTCTTTAATAATAGTTGAGTCAACCTTTTTCAAATTCACCAACCCTTTACTTGTAACAAAAAAACATACATAATTATTTTAACACCATTATCCCGAAAATTCAATAAATTTGTTTGATTATGTATAATATATTTTATTTAATTTATTATGATGAAAAAAAGCGGAGTTTATTTTACTCCGCTTTTTACTATACTTATTTATTTTTTCTTCATAATGCTGTTTAGCCGCTCAATCATAATCAGCATAAACGCCGTGATTATCAGCAGGTATAAGGGAAAAACGGCAATGTCCGTTATAGAAGCGATAAAGCCGAAAAGCGTCGGCATAAGGGTAATTCCCATATATGCCGCCGCCATCTGAATACCGATAATCGCTTGGGAGTTTTCCTTGCCGAAATTGTCGGGTGTCGAGTGGATAATCGATGGATAAATGGGCGCACAACCGAATCCGATTATGACAAGTCCAATCAGCGCAATCGTACTGCTCATCGGGATTAAAACGAGCAGGGTGCCGAAAATAACGATATATGTGCCCAAACGAATGAGTGCCTTGTCACCCAGTCGATCGGCAACGATGCCGGATAAAAACCGTCCTACCGTTATACCTATAAGGAAAAATGATGAAAATTTTGCCGCCGCATCGGCTCCAATTCCTTGATTTTCGACCAGATAGCTTGCCGACCAAAGCATAGCCGTCTGTTCAACCGCGCAGTAGGCAAAAAAAGCGATGAGCAGGGGAATAATCCCCTTTAATTTCATAGCTCCGCTGATTCCGAGCGGCTTTTCGGGTGCATCAGATTGGTTAGTATCGGTGTTTTCAGCTGCCTTTCTTTTCCACAGCGGCAAACTGAAAAAGAGCAGTCCCGCAATGGCGACCTGAATAATCGAAACCGAAAAATAGCCGTTTCGCCAGCCGAAACCACCCGTGATGCAGTAGCCCATAATGTACGGGCTAATTGTTGCGCCGAGTCCCCAGAAGCAGTGCAGCCAGCTCATTGTACGCGAATTATAATGTAACGCGACAAAGTTGTTGAGCGCCGCGTCGATAGCTCCTGCGCCGAGTCCGTAGGGAATTGACCAAAGGCATAATTCGATAAACGAGCCGCCGATAGAAAAGCCGAAAATCGCCACCGCCATTGTCAGCGTGCTAACCGCAGTGACCATTCCTGCACTGAATTTTCGCGTCAGTCGGTCGGAAAGCAAACTCGATATAATTGTACCTACCGAGATAATCATTGTGATTATTCCCGCATACGAAAGGTCTGCACCGATTTCGCCGTGCATTACCGGCCAAGCGGCACCAACCATCGAGTCGGGCAAACCTAAACTGATAAACGCTAAGTAAATTATCGCAATCAAAAATGAAACCATAATAACACCAAATAAAAAAACTATTATTCTATCTCGGTTTTTACCTTAAACAGCGATTTTTGTGCCGTAACGAGTCCGTAGTAGGTACCCTTTTTCGCCATAAGCTCGTCGTGAGTGCCGACCTCTTCAATACGATGGTCGCGACCGATAACTACCAGTCGGTCGGCATGACGGAGGGTGGACAGACGGTGAGCAATAGCAAAGGTTGTCCTTTCACTTGTCAGACGCTCAATCGCTTCCTGCACCATGTATTCGCTCTCGCTGTCGAGTGAGCTTGTCGCCTCGTCGAGAATGAGTATTTTCGGATTTGCAAGGACGGCTCGCGCTATTGCGATTCGTTGCCTTTCACCGCCCGAAAGTGTCATTCCGTTTGAGCCGATGAATGTATCGTATCCGTCGTCCAGACGGCAAATAAAATCGTGCGCATTGGCTATTTTAGCCGCGCGGATAATTTCCTCGTAGGACGCGTCTGGCTTTGCATAGCGGATATTGTTCATAATACTACCCGCGAACAAAAATGTTTCCTGCAAAACGACGCCCATCTGCGAATGAAGCGATTGCGAATCGAATTCACGAATGTCGATGCCGTCGATGAGAATTTGCCCGTCGTTTACGTCATATAGCCGCATCAGAAGGTTAATCATGGTCGATTTTCCTACACCCGAAGCACCGACAAGTCCAATCATTTCGCCTTTTTTGACCGACAGATTTACGTTTTCGAGTACGATGTCGCAGGCATTGTAGCCGAATGTGACGTTTTTAAATTCCACGTTTCCGTCAATCTCTTTTTTAACATTTCCGACGCTATCCAGCTCGGATTCCTCGTCGAGAATGTCGAAAATTCTGTCAACCGAAATGAGCATTCGCATAATCATTCGCGGCAAGCTAATCATCCAGTTGAGCGGAGAATACAGCATGGTCGCATAAGCGGTAAACTGCATAAGCTGACCTGCCGTCATTGTTTTACCCAGTACGCTTATTCCGCCGAAATATGTAATAAAATTGAGTCCCAGTCCCATGGTAAGCGTGAGAAAGGGGAAAAGTATAGCCCAGAAAGTTTCGTTTTTATACTGAATATCGGCAAATGCCCTCGACATTTTCTTGAATTTTGCCGATTCTTCTTCCTCGCGGCCATAGTTTTTGACCACCTTTATTCCGTTCAGAATATCGTTGAGACCGCTTTTGAGATTATCGTTTTTGTTGGCTTGCGAGCGGAAAATTGAGTGCATTTTTCTGTTAAACGCCTTTGTTACAATCAGGCAAACAGGCACAAACGCAATCGAAAGCAGGGCGAGTTTCCAGTTGATAATAAGCATCAGCGCACCTGCACCAATCATCGAAAAGAGGTTGGAAAACAGGTTGCCGAAAACGTGTTCCATAAATTCGCGAATGGACGAGGTATCGCCTGTCACTCTGTTCATCAGTTCGCCGGGTCGCTTTTGGTTAATAAACGACATTGAAAGCTGCTGAATTTTATCAAAAACGCGTCTACGCAAATCCATACTGATTTTTGTTCCGAGCTTTACGCAAAGTACGTTTTTGTATATTGTCACCGCCACGTTAAAGAAGGTGAGCAGTAGCATTGTAATAACAAAGATGACCACCTTATTCATCTTGTCAGGTGATGGACTTCGCAGCGTGTTGTCGATAAATTGCTGCTGGATCGACTGGGTATAAAGTGAGCAGGCGGAAACCATTACCATTACCAAAGAAATAAATATCAGCCGCCAAATATATGGGATGCAAAGCTGCTTGAATCGTCTGAACGAAACGTTTTTGCCATCGCATTTGGTGCAGGTGGACGAGCCACGGAGCGGACTTCCGCATTTGAGGCAGGTGGTCTCTTTTTCGTGGCTTGTAACGAGTTCGGTTTCGCCGCGCAGAAGCACCTTCGTCCCCTTTACAATGTACGAAAAGCGGAGTGTATGACGCATCGAAAAGCTCGCAATTCGTATGTATTTGCCGCTCTTTATTACCGAAAAGGCACCGCAACCGATAAACGATTGATACTTTACACCCTCAATCTCGTTAAAGGGATAAACCATCGGATGACCGTCACCCTCAAATACGATAATTCGTCTTTCGGTCACGGCAACAAAGCCGTCATAGACAGCTCTTCCGTCGGCACCAATATCGAATGGCGCACAGTATTTAATTTGCTCGTCGCTGCCGATATGCTTTTTAAGTTTCTCGGGCAGCTCAAACAATAGCTTCATGGATTTATCCTTTCGGTTACAGAAATAGATTGATTTTCTTGATTTCGACGTTGCTTAATTTGTTGATATCCTCGATTTCGAATCTGTTGCCGTCAACGTCGGTGAAAATGAGCCGACTATCGCTCAGTCGAGTTACTGCATCACCCGAACTGCGCACGATAAAGCGCATGGTGCCGTAATCGGTCACGACCAAAAAGGTCGAATGTCCATGCTCGGATTTCACACTGCGAATATTCTTTATTTTCGGCAAAAAATAGCGCAGCTTGAGGTCGCGAAGAATAACCTCGCGTTCATCCTCGGCTATGTCGTCTAAATTCTTGATAATTCCGATTTCGGCATTTCGTCCTACCGACTCTCTGACCGACAGAAACTGATTGGCTTCCGAAAAGGGAAATGCTCTGAAAATCAG
>JAFOCB010000102.1 GCA_017381515.1 Clostridia bacterium
CGGCTGATACATTCCGTGCAGCTGCTATTGATCAGCTTGGCGTATGGGCAGAGAGGGCCGGTGTGCCAATGATTAGCAACGCTGAGGGAAGCGATCCGGCATCGGTTGTATTTGACACAATTTCCACCGCAAAGGCAAGAGGTTGCGACGTAATTATTTGCGATACGGCAGGTCGCCTTCATAATAAGAAAAATTTGATGGACGAATTGGCAAAGATTTTTCGTATCGTTCGTCGTGAATTGCCCGATGCAGATATGGAAGCACTGCTTGTACTTGATGCAACAACCGGTCAAAATGCCGTAAATCAGGCAAAGGAATTCAGCAACGTAACCGAAATTAGCGGTATCGTTCTGACAAAGCTTGACGGAACGGCAAGGGGCGGTGTGGTTGTAACCATTCAGGACGAGCTGAATATCCCCGTTAAATTTATCGGTGTAGGCGAACAAATTGATGATTTACAGCCCTTTAACCCCGATGATTTCGCTAACGCATTATTTGATACGGGAGTGTAATTATGGATTTTATTTTAGCAACTAAAAATCCGAAAAAATTAAAGGAAATGCAGAGAATTTTGATGCCGCTCGGCATTTCTGTAAAATGTGAAGCCGATTTTGACTTTCCATTTGACGAGGTCGAGGAAAACGGCACAACTTTTGAAGAAAATGCGTTATTGAAGGCGAGAAGTGCGTCCTTGCAGTCAGGACTTCCTGCTATTTCTGATGACTCGGGACTTTGTGTTGACGCTATTGATGGAGAACCGGGAGTTTATTCGGCAAGATATTCCGACGAAGGAACAGACGAGGCGAATAATATTAAGCTGCTTTCAAAGCTTAACGACGTAGAGGAAGATATGCGTACGGCTCGTTTTGTTTGTTCGGTTTGTTGCTATTTTTCAGAGGATAACTATTTCTTTGTAAACGGCAAATGTGAGGGAAAAATAGCAAGGAAAGCTCACGGAAACGGTGGTTTCGGCTATGACCCGCTGTTTATCGTCGGTGATTTAAGCTTTGCCGAGATGACCGCCGAGCAAAAGGATGAATGTAGCCACAGAGGAGAGGCAATGCGCCTTTTATATGACAAGCTTAAAGAAGTATTAAAGTGAGGTTAAAATATGCTTACTAGTAAACAGAGAGCGCAGTTGCGCGGACTTGCCAACGGAATGCAGGCCATTTTTCAGGTTGGAAAGGGTGGCATTGGCGACGCTCTGATTAAACAGGTTGATGATGCTCTTGAAGCGAGAGAGCTTATTAAAATTACCGTTCTTGAAAATGCACAAACTACTTCCAGAGCGGTTGCTGACGAAATTGCCGCAAAGGTAAAGGCGGACGTTGTTCAGGTTATCGGCTCCAAATTCATACTTTACCGCGAAAGTGAAGAACATAAGGAAATCGTGCTTGTAAAATGAGAATACTTGTTTTTGGCGGAACATTTAATCCTGTTCATGTTGGTCACGTAGAAATGCTGAAAAAGGCGCAGTCGGTTATTTTGCCCGATTTAACCTTTGTAATTCCAACATTTTTACCACCGCATAAATCGGTGAGTTCAGACTTTCTTTCGTCAGCTGATCGACTAAATATGTGTAAACTTGCATTCGATGGATTTGAAAACACCGAGGTTTCAGATATTGAAATCATGGCAAAGCAAAAAAGTTATAGCGTTATAACCTTTTCGAAACTGCACGAAATATATCCCGATGCCGAATTTGTTATGCTATGCGGCGCAGATATGTTTTTGACACTTAAAACGTGGTTTAAATATGACGAGCTGATTAAACTGACCGCTTTCTGCGCATTACCTCGAAAAGAGGGTGCAGATCAACTTGCAGAATATGCAAAAATTGTCGAAAACGATGGCGGGAAATGTATTGTGATTGATGAAACTGCTACCGACATTTCATCAACCGAAATTCGCCGAAAGCTAATGAATAACGAGGACGTTTCGCAATTTGTTCCTGCGAAGGTTTGTGAATATATTGAGAATAATAATTTATTCAGGTGAAAAGATAAAAAATGAATGTTGATTATAAGGAAATTATAAGGCCAAAGCTCACACCAAAGAGATATTTTCACTCTCTTTGCGTTGCTGAGGAAGCGGTGATTTTGGCAGAAAAATATGGCTGCGATACCAAAAAAGCGTATGTAGCTGGTATTTTGCACGATATAATGAAGGATATTTCTAGGGAAGAAATGTTGAAAATGTTTAAAGATTTTGATATAATACTGACCGATGTTGAAAAACAGGCACCAAAATTATGGCATGCAATTCTCGGCAGTGAATATATCAGACGCGAACTTAAAATTGACGATGAAGAAGTTATTTCGGCGGTTAGGTATCACACCACGGCGAGGGCAGATATGACCCTGATGGAAAAGATAATTTATCTTGCTGATTTTACTTCGCAGGACAGAGATTATAATGGCGTTGACGAAATGCGAATTGCAGTTCGCAAGGATTTAACTGTCGCTATGAAAGAGGCGCTTAAGTTCTCGGTAGCAGATCTCGTGAGTCAGGAAAAAGCCATTCACCCAGATACGATTGCCGCGTATAACCAAGTGTTTATGAATATGTGAGGAATAGATATGAAAACAAATGAAATTTTAAAGATAGCCGTCGAGGCACTCGATTCGAAAAAAGCAGCTGATATTCAGGCAATAGAGGTGGGAGATCTCACCATTTTGACCGAATATTTTGTTATAGCTAACGGTACGTCATCAACCCACGTACGTTCTCTTGCTGAGGAGGTTGAGTTCAAGCTTTCACAAGCAGGACTCGAACCGCATCATATCGAAGGTAAGGCAACCGGTTGGATTTTGCTTGATTACGATACCGTAATTGTTCATGTTTTCACCGCGGATGCGAGAGAGTTTTATTCCCTCGATAAACAGTGGCAGGACGGAAAAATTATTGACATTAGTGAATTTATAGCTCAGCAGGGGGAATAAAAGATGAAATACGATTTTAGTAGCGTTGAAAAGAAATGGCAGGATAAATGGGACGAAAGTGGCGTTTTCCATGCAAAGAATGACAGTGATAAGCCCAGCTTTTTCGGATTGGTTGAGTTTCCGTATCCGTCAGCTCAGGGACTTCACGTAGGTCATCCCCGTTCATATACAGCGCTTGATATTATTTGCCGTAAAAAGCGACTCGAAGGATACAATGTTCTTTATCCGATTGGTTGGGACGCATTTGGTCTCCCTACCGAAAATTTTGCGATAAAGAATCACGTTCACCCCGAAATCGTTACAAAGAATAACGTTGCAAATTTCAAGAGACAGCTTAAATCTCTGGGCTTCTCTTTTGACTGGTCGCGCGAAATCAACACAACCGACCCCGAATATTTCAAGTGGACACAGTGGATTTTCCTTCAGATGTTCAAAAAAGGCCTCGCTTACAAGAAGGAGATGGCTGTAAACTGGTGTACCTCGTGTAAATGCGTTCTCGCTAACGAAGAGGTCGTAAACGGCGTTTGTGAAAGATGTGGTAGTGAAGTTATTCACAAGACAAAGAGTCAGTGGATGCTCAAAATTACCGCTTATGCCGAACGTTTGCTCAATGACCTCGATACCGTTGATTATATCGAGAGGGTAAAGACTCAGCAGCGTAACTGGATTGGTCGTTCAACCGGCGCAGAGGTGAAATTCGAAACTACACTTGGTGACGATTTGATGATTTATACAACTCGTCCCGATACACTTTTTGGCGCTACATATATGGTAATTTCGCCCGAGCATCCGCTTATCGAAAAGTGGGCTGACAAGCTTTCGAATATAGATGCTGTCAGAGAATATCAGGTCGAAGCGTCTAAAAAATCTGACTTTGAGCGCACCGAGCTTGTTAAGGAAAAGACAGGCGTTAAGCTTGAAGGCGTAAAGGCAATTAACCCCGTTAACAATACAGAAATTCCGATTTTTATTTCGGATTACGTTCTCATTTCTTATGGTACGGGCGCAATTATGGCTGTTCCTGCCCATGATACTCGCGACTGGGAATTTGCTAAAAAGTTTAATCTCCCGATTATCGAGGTTGTAAAGGGCGGTGAGGTCGAAAAGGAAGCGTTCACCGATTGCGCAACCGGAATTATGGTTAATTCGGGCTTCCTCGACGGAAAGAGCGTTGAAGAAGCAAAGGGAAGCATTGTTGAATGGTTGACCGAAAAGGGCGTAGGCGCTCAAAAGGTTAATTACAAGCTTCGTGACTGGGTATTCTCGCGTCAGAGATACTGGGGTGAACCCATTCCGATTGTTCATTGTGATTGCTGTGGATACGTTCCCGTTGATGAAGCTGATCTTCCGATTTGCTTGCCAAATGTCGAGTCGTATGAGCCGACCGATAGTGGCGAGTCACCGCTTGCAAACATCCCCGAATGGTACAATACTACCTGTCCGAAGTGCGGTAAACCTGCAAAGCGTGAGCTTGATACAATGCCTCAGTGGGCAGGTTCATCGTGGTATTTCCTTCGCTACTGCGATCCGCATAATACCGAGTGCCTCGCTTCAAAGGAAGCTCTCGAGTACTGGATGCCTGTTACCTGGTACAATGGCGGTATGGAGCACACTACACTCCATCTGCTTTACAGCCGTTTCTGGCACAAATTCCTTTATGACATTGGCGTTGTTCCTACCTGTGAACCGTATGGAAAGAGAACAAGCCACGGCATGATTCTCGGTGAAAACGGCGAAAAAATGTCAAAATCGCGCGGAAACGTAGTAAATCCCGACGACATCGTTAACGAATACGGCGCCGATACAATGCGTCTTTATGAAATGTTTATTGGTGACTTTGAAAAGGCAGCTCCTTGGAGCTCTGCTTCGATTAAGGGGTGTAAGCGATTCCTCGAACGTATTTGGGGACTCGGTGACAACGTAATTGATGGCGACGGCTATCGTGACTTTATGGTGGGTGAAATGAACCGAACTATAAAGAAGGTTACCGAAGACATTGACGAAATGAAGTTCAACACCGCTATTGCGGCACTGATGGCTTTAATCAACGTTATTGCCGAAAAAGGGGGGAAGGTAACACGCGATGAGCTGAAAACCATTCTTCTTCTCGTAAGCCCGTTTGCTCCGCATCTTGCCGAGGAAATGTGGGAAATGTTTGCATTCGGCGGTACAATCAACGACCAGTCATGGCCCGAGTATGATGCCGCAAAATGTGTTGATAACGAGGTTGAAATCGTTGTTCAGGTAAATGGGAAAATTAGAGCAAGAATGAGCGTCGGCATTGATGACGCACAGGATGCCGTTATCGAAAAGGCAAAGAATAACGAAAAGGTTGCCGCCGAAATCAGTGGCAAGACCATTATTAAGGAACTTTACGTTAAGGGCAAGCTCGTAAACATCGTTGTTAAATAAACTGCTTTTAGCGACAGCCCGTTGAGATGAGAGAACAAAGGGGTGCATATA
>JAFOCB010000103.1 GCA_017381515.1 Clostridia bacterium
ATTCTTCTTGTTTTTCATAGTATTGTAGTTGCGCTGCTTGCACTCTGTACAAGCTAATGTAATTTTTACTCTCATTGACGGCACCTCCCGTTTTACGGAAAAATTTAGCCTTCCTCGATAAGTGGATTTATGCGCAAAAAAATAAACCCTCTTAGAGGTATTAGACATTTTACCACAAAAGTCACGCAAGGTCAAGCAATTTTTTCAGCTTGTACCAAACTATTTTTGACCCGCAATATATAGCGGTTTTGCGCGACTTTTCGGGTAAAAAGGGGATTTACATACCCTATATTTACCCGTGGCATAAAAAATCGGTGCCGCATTTTCAGCAGCACCGATAAAAAACTAGTTGAGAACGTAGATTTCTACGTTACGAACACCGAATTTGTAGCAAGCGCTTGTTGACGGGAAGAAAAGGTCAACAGTAATCTTTCCTTTTTTAACAAAGCCGCCTGTGTCCTCGGCTGATGCGTAGCCGTAAACGTACTTTCCGTCGGTTGTGCGGATAAAGAGCTTTGTGCCGTAGGGGATTTGCTTGGGGTTAACGGCAACGTATCCGGTACGAACCTTTTTGCCGGTAGCGGTCAAGCTGCCTGCATCGTAAGAGTATGCGGTTGCCTTACCGGTAATCTTCTTTGAATAGTTAACGGGGATTCCGTTTTCGTCAAGAAGGAAGTCCTTGCTGGGCTTGAGCGAAGAAACGTACTTGTAACCCGCCTTTGTGTAATAAACCGTTTTTGTTTCGGTTTCAGAGCTTTCGGGAGCCGATTCGGTCGAAGTGTCCTTATCGGTTTCGGTAGTGCCGTTGTTTTCTACTTTATCGGTCGAAGTTGACGGAGTGGTAGTTGACGGCTTTGTAGTAGTCGACGGTTTAGTTGTAGAGGGCTTTGTAGTGGTTGACGGCTTTGTTGCCGAGATGGAGGTCATCTTTGTTCCGACTAAAATCTTGCGGTTGGTCGGGTTTTCGATGATTTCCTCACCTACAAGCTCCTTGGATACAGTTTCACCATTGATTACTGTACGGGTATAGGTGTATCTCTTTGTGCCGTTTTTACCTTCGACGGCAACCTTTTCTGTGCCCTTTAAGAGCTTTGACGACTTTTCAGTAACAGTTTCAAAGGGGATTGCTTCATCCTCGTAAACGGTTTCGGTGATAACGTCGTATATTTCGATTTTCATACCCTCGGTGATGGTTGAGTTAACCGAGCAGTTAAGCACCATATCGTCGGTGAGGGTAAATCCTGCCTTATCAATTGCTTCTTTTACGGTGGTTTGGGGGAGGGTAACCTTAACGTCCTCTCCGTTGTAGCTTACTGTAACGTCAACGGCGCGTTTAAGGATGAGCTCACCCTCACGGCCATTGAGCCAGTTCATTGAATAGGCATCTTCGCTGTCGAGCTTGATTCCTGCGTTAGCGAGGATTGATGACGGGCTCGAGCTTAATGTGTAAATTACCTTAAAGAAGCTGGTATCAATAATCTTAATCTTGTTTATCATTGCATTGAGACCAAAGGTAAGGGTTGAAAGAACGATTACCATTGCCAGCATGATTGCGATGCCTTGACGGAAAACCGTAGGGGTTTTCTTTAAGAGCTGATTCATTGTGATTGATCCTCATTTCCCCGTGACCTAATATGTTTCACGGCTGATTTGTAATCTCTCTGTAATAAAAAGGTTAAAGCGGGAGATTTATCCCACAGTCCTATTTTATCGACCTGTTGGCAATTATATTCAAATGAAATACCAATGTCAAGGTAAAAAACCATATTCCTTTTGTGCATATTTAACAAATAAATTTCTATTTTAGAAAAATAAAGTAAATTGTTACACCTTTGTAACCTTTGTAACCACTCGTAATAAACACTTTTCTGCATTTTGTTTGTGCAACCTCCCAAAAATAATTAACGAAAAATGCGAAAGTGCGAAAAAGCTTGATATTATCGGCTTTTTCGGAGGTTGCTTACGCCGAATTTTCAAAAAAATCGTCAAATTTCGGCTTTTATCAGAGCACCATTTTGCGTGAAAAAAATGATAAAACGCTTATTATTCGATTTTGGAAAAATAATTTTTCTCAACAAACCGATTTTTTTCAAAAAAATATTGGTTTTACCGTCCTTTTTCTTTAAAATCGGTCAAATTTTCAGGGGGGGTTATCGGCTTTTATAATAGATTTGGTTGCAAAAAGCGGCATTTTGCCACGCGCAGCGCAGAAAAAACACCACAAAAAAACGTGCCGAAGCAACAGCTTCGACACGCTCTCTTACATTATATATAATAAATATAGCGATTTTTACTTTTTTAAACCGAATTTGCGGATAAATATGGCAGCGAGTCCGAGTGCGGTTCCGATGTAGCCACCCAGAATAAATCCGAGATACCAGTTCCCAAAAAGGTGACACACGGCAATCGATACGACAAAACCAATTACCATCATTATTATAAAGAGGGAGAGGTTATCAAAAAGAGGTGACTTTTTGCCGTCGGTGGCTTGATTATCCTCGTTCTGCTCAACCAAATCGGCGAGATTCACGTCGTTTGCCGAAACCGACTCGTTAGCAACTTCGGTTACTTCGTCGATTTCATTTTCTATCTCATCGGCAACTTCGTCGGTCGTATTTTCGGCCGCATCAAATTCATTTACATTATATTCGTTCATTTTTCTCACCTGTCAATCTCGCGGATTGCATCGGCAACTGCCTTTGCGCACATTTCAGCACCGAGGGGCGAAACGTGAATGCAGTCGGGACCGATGTTATTCTCTTTATCGGGGTTAAGCAGGGCAAAAAGGTCATTCACCGGACAGTCGTTTTCCTTCATAAAGCGGATAAGCTGACGGTTATATTCCTCGATATACTCAACCTTTTGGTTGGGTGAGCCCTCCTTTACGGGGGTGATTGTGGCGAAAATAACCTTGTGGGTCTTTTTTCTCAGCTCGCGGAGGGTAAAGTCGATATATTTCAGGAATTCGGGGATGGGTGTAAATGCACCGTCCTCCTTACAAACGACCGATGTGTCCCACAGACCGACGTTCCAGTGGATAATATCCGGTTCACCGCAGGCATTAAACCAGCGACCGAGCTCGTTGAGCATATATTTGCAGAAACGTCCGTTTTCGTACGGCCAAACCACCTCGTAATCGTCGCCGAGAAGCTCGACAACCTTGTCCTGATAGAGCATACGAATTGAATCGCCGATGAGCATAACCTTTTTCTTAGCCATAATTAGTAATTTCCTTTCAAATAAACCTTATACCATACAGCGCAAGCAAATGCGCGGGATAAAAGAGGTAAAATCCGTACTGAAATGCGATTTTGCCCCATTTAGATTTGGGTTGCCATCCTTTTTTGCCTGAATATAGGAAAATCGGAATGAGCGCAAATACGCGCAAAATCTGAATAAAATTGGGACTTTGCGAAATAAAGGGGCGAAAATAAACCACACTTCTGAGGTCGAAACTGCTGAGGTCATAAACAAGCTGACCTGCATAGTAGCCGATTGCATCAAACCCTGCCAAAAGCAGCATCGCGACCACAAGTAAAATCCTGTTCTTCGCATCCGTTTTATCAAAGAGGTAAAAGGCGCATATCGTAAGCACGCCGATAAAGTCGTAGTCGCATTTTAGCTTAAATGCCACGTAGCAGCATACTATCAGCGGCAAAGCGCACAGAAGTATATGCTTGTCCTTTAACCAATCTATCAGCGCAATACAGCATAGCCCGAGAAAAAGGGTAAAGAAAATATTTTGAATGCCTGAATTAAACACTTCTCCGCGGGCTATTAAATTGTACGGAATTTCGGATATGACAGCAAAAGCCGCCAACCGAATCAAATATTTTTGGAGATTTTTCGTGTGACGAAAGCCGTTGACAATCAAAAACGCGAATATCGGGAAAGAAATCCTGCCAATACAGCGGAATTCCATTATGTCGAAAACACCGCCGATATGGTCAATCAGCATTGTCACAAGCGCAATTACGCGAAGTGTAAGCGCCGAAATCATAGTTTAACCTGACCGAAATCCTCGTAATTTGTGCCGCAATATACGGTGTTTGCTACGTTTACGGGCTTTTGTCCCTGGTGAATGCCGCGAATCTTAATCTTCATGGTAAATTCGTGGGGCACTCTGTACTTTTCGTCTACCTCGGGACCGCAGGAATTGGAACCGACACCGCTAACACGTCCGTCAAAGCGAAGTGCAGTCACGTTCTGCTTATACAGTTTGTGGCTGTGTCCTGCCTTTTCCATTTCCTCGCGGGTAAAGGGAAGCGCCTGGAATTCAAAGCCGTCCTCGTTCATGATAACCAAACCGTCGCCGTTTGCATTTCTGACGGCTGCCCATTCGGTTTTGTGATGGTTTCCGTTTTCCTGCGGGCGAATATAGTCGTTATAAAGGTCGTAAACCTTTGAATGATATCTGCCGATTGTACAAGCGCGGTGCTTATCGATATAGCTTTCGGTCGGTCCGTAGCCAAAGTAAACCACGTCGTCGTATGATTTATCCATCGCGGTTTCGATGCCAAAGCGGGGGATAAAGGGCCAATGATTATATTTCACGTCGCAGTTGAGGGCAATTTCACCTGCGCGGTTGATTGTCCATACTGCGTTTGCCTTTACTCGAGGTGCCTTTGACGGGGCGACCATACCGAATGAAACGGCAATCTTGATTTCGCCGTTTTCTTCCTTAATTTCATTGGAATAGGTGTACGCTTCCATCAGGTCGTAGCGGTTGGGGTACCAAGCGCGTTTGATAAACATATCGTTATCGGTTGGTGCACGCCAGATGGTAAAGTGCATGGGTGTTTTAAGCAGGTTGCCACCACCGTACGAAACGGCATCGAAGGTACCCGTATTTTTATTATAAACGTGGCAGAAGCCGTCACCCTTTATCTTCACCAGATTGCCCTTTTCGGTGATTTCGGGTGAAAGTCGGGGCAGATTTGTCTTTATCTGTACCCTTTCGACCGGCAGCTCAAACTGGGCAAATGCCATTTCGGTACCTTCCTTAACCAGCGGAAGCATATCGAGTGCGGTGAAATAAATCTTGATAAAGCAACGTCCGTCGGCGGGGAGGGTATAGTCGATGTGAATATTCTCGCTCTTATGCGCGCCGATGGCAAAAACACCGAGTGACTTGTCCTCGACTACCTTTCCGTCGCGGGTAATCTGATAATGAGCTTCGAGGCGCGAAAGGAATGCGAAATCATACAGGTTTTCTATCTTAAAATCGCCTGTTTTGAGGTTTATTGCCTCGACTCTGACCGGCTGAATGACCGCTTTAAGTTCCTTCAGTCCCGTGTGAGGACGTCTGTCGGGGAAAACGAGTCCATCGACACAGAAGCAGCCGTCGTTGACAAAGTCGCCGTTATCTCCGCCGTAGGTGTAAATCGGCTTATTGCTTTCGGGGTCGATGCCTTTATAGAATGAGTGGTCGCACCATTCCCATACGCAAGCGCCGATGAATCGGTCGTGGGTATAGATTACGTCCCAGTAGTCCTGAAGGTCTCCGGGGCCGTTACCCATAGCGTGACAGTATTCGCAGAGGAAGAAGGGACGGGGGTCCTTTGAATCCTCGCAGTATTCCTTGCACCAGCTGGGCGAGGTGTACATACGCGAATAAACGTCGGCATCGGGAGTAACCAGACGTGTCGGTGAATCAACGTCAAGCATCGGCTCGTAATGAATCCAGCGTGAAGCATCGCGTTCCTTTGCATAAGCGATAACCTTCGAGAAATTGGCGCCAAAGCCCGATTCGTTACCCATCGACCACGAAATGATACAATGGCGGTTTTTATCCCTTTCGATGAGTCGGTCAACGCGGTCGTGAATGGTGTCGTACCAATCGGGGTCGTTTGCAAGTGCGTGGAGGTCGGTTTCGCTCATTCCGTGCGATTCAATATCCGCCTCGTCGATTACGTAAAATCCGTATTTTTCGCACATCTGGAGGAAACGCGGGTCGTTCGGATAGTGCGAGGTACGAATGGTATTGATGTTATGCTCCTTCATCATTTTGAGGTCGAGCATCATATCCTCAACCGAGCAAACGTAGCCGGTAAGAGGGTTCGAGTCGTGGCGGTTTACGCCCTTAATTTTAATCATTCGGTCATTGAATTTGAATGTGCCGTCGATAATCTCGCTCTTACAGAATGCGACGGTTTCGGCAATATACTCGCCCATTCCGTCGATGAGCAGGGTATAAAGTTCGGGACTTTCGGCATTCCATAAAATCGGATTTTTAATCACGATTTCACAATGTCCGTTTTTATCGGTTTTTGCCTCGCCTGCATCCTTTCCGTCGGGGTCGGCGAGGGTTACAACGATGTCGTCGGGATTTGCCGCTTCAAAGTCGATAGAGAGGAGCGCTGACGAATGGTCGGCGGCAATTTCGGTGCGAATTTCGTAATCGCGGATGTGACCTCTCGGTCTGGCGAGGAGGTAAACGTCGCGGAAAATGCCCGAATATCTGAACTTGTCCTGGTCTTCAAAGTAGCTTCCTTCGCACCATTTGAGGTTGATTACTGTGATGCGGTTGTGACCCGGCTTTAAGAATGATGTAATGTTAAATTCGCTTGTCGAGTGTGAAACCTGGGAATAGCCGACAAAGCGTCCGTTTATGTAAAGGTAGAAGCAGCTGTCAACACCCTCAAAGTTGATGTATTTCTCCATTCCGTCCCATTCAGCAGGGCAGGAAAAATCGCGCGAATATACGCCAACAGGGTTATCCTTAGGAATGTAGGGCGGGTCACAAGGATAAGGGTACTGAACGTTTACATACTGTACCTTGTCATAGCCGTTGAATTGCCACATTGAAGGTACCTTTACCATCTTTGACTTGTCAATTGCTCTATCGGGCGAAACTATGTCGTCGGGTACGAGGTCGATATTCTCGTAATAATGAAAATCCCAGTCTCCGTTTAACAGACCGAAGCGGTCACTTTCCTCACGCGCTTTGTCAAAAATGCCGTTAGCGTCAGAAAAGGGAATGTAGTAGGCACGAGTTTTTTCTGTGCCGACGTGTAATGTTTTCAGGTTTTCGAAATATCTTTCAACTTTCATATTCAAAAAAACTCCTTTTGGGGTTGTTTTCACTTGTTTAGGTGGTTGCGAGGTCGTTTTAGTGGCTACCGAGTGGCTCTTTTAGTGGCTACCGAGTGGCTCTTTTAGTTGCTGCCGATGAGACTTCTCACAGCTACCGTTTCGCCGCCACTCTTGAATACGCGGGTTACGCGCTTTCCGATAATGCAAACCAGCTCGTAATTGATGGTGTCGAGCCGCTCGGCAAGACTATCGACGGTGATTTCGTCATTTCCGTCGCGACCAAAGAGGGTGACGGTATCGCCGACCTTTGCCTCGGGTATGTCGGTCACATCAATCGTCATCTGGTCCATACAAATTCGACCGATAATCTTTGCCCTTTTGCCGTTTACAAGCACGTATCCGTCCTTTGCCAGTCGTCGCTGGTATCCGTCGGCATATCCGACGGCGACGGTTGCCACCATCATATCCTTTTCGGCGGTGAAGGTGCGTCCGTAGGAAATATCCATTCCTGCTTTCAGCGGCTTTATCATCGAAATTACGCTCTTGAAGGACATTGCCGGTTGAATATTCGGGTTATCCAGCAGGTCGGAGGGCATAAGTCCGTATAAAATTACACCCGGTCTTGCTCCGTCGAGGTGCATTTCCTTGTGCGAAAAGATACCTGCCGAGTTGCAACAATGCTTTAAATTAAATTTGATTCCGCTATCCTCAATTCTCTTTACCGCCGACATAAATCGGTCAAATTGCGCTCTCGTATAGCTTTGGTCATTGTCTCCATCGAGGTCGGCAGAGGCAAAGTGGGTAAACACTCCGTCCACAATCAGTCCCGGCAGCTTACATGCCGCGATGGCTTCGTTTATGCCCTCGTCGGTGTAAGCGTCAAAGCCGATTCGGTGCATTCCGGTATCCAGTTTAATATGTACGCGGATTTCCTTTGAGCAGGCAACGGCGGCATCGCTCAGTCGCTTTGCATATTCGGCGGAAAATACCGTCTGAAAAACGCCAAGCTCGGCCAATTTATCGGTGTATTCGGGGGGCGTGTAGCCGAGAATGAGTATTGGTTTGTCGGTGTCTGCGCGCCAAAGTTGTTGTGCTTCCTCTAAATTTGACACGGCAAACATATCGGTACCGAGGGAATCGAGCTTTTGCGCGACGAATTCCACCCCGTGACCGTAGGCGTCGGCCTTTACGACCGAAATCATCTTTTTATCGCCGATAAATTCGCGTATAATTTTATAATTGTGTTCAATTTTATCGAGGTCGATTTCGACCCAGCAGCGTTTGAAAAAATCCATCTCATACCGCCTCTGTTTAGTTTATTTTATCCTGTTAAAAAAGGGTTATATCACCATTCCGCCGTTTACCCCGATGACTTGACCGGTGATAAACTCGCTTTCGGAAAGAAAAAGTGCGCATTTTGCGACGTCGAGGGGAGTGCCGATAATACCGAGCGGCGTTTCGTCGGTGAGGGCGTCAATATCCTCGCGCGAAAGATTTGCGTTCATTTCGGTATCGATGACCCCCGGTGCAATGCAGTTGACCCGAACATTCGAGGGACCAACCTCTTTTGCCAACGCCTTTGTCATGCCGATAAGTCCTGCCTTTGTCGTTGAATAGGCAACCTCGCAGGAAGCACCTGTCACACCCCACATGGAGCTGATATTGATAATGTGACCGCTCTTTTTTCTAATCATGTCGGGCAAAACGGCAGACGTGCAGTTAAAAGCACCAGTCAGATTGACCGAGAGAATACGTTGCCACTCGATTTCGCTCATGTCGGTAAAAAGCTTTATGCAGCCGATTGCCGCATTATTGACCAGAATATCTACCGTGCCGAAATGGTCGGCAATGTCGGCAACCATTCGTTCAACCTCGTTTTTTACCGAAACGTCTACTTTGTAGCAGCGGAGACAGTCGCTCATTGTCGATTTTGCCGCGAGGAAATCCTTTGCAGCCTTATCATCCTTCGAGTAGCAAAAGGCGACCTTGTATCCCTTATTCAAGAAAATTTCGCAAATGGCTCTACCTATTCCTTTGCTTCCGCCTGTGACTAGAACGGTTTTCATACTTTTTCGGCTCCTGTCTGGTTTATAAATGCATAAACATTATAATTATATAATTATTTTGCTCAGATTACAATAGAAAACCGCAATAAATCTGAAAGAAAATGGGCAATAATTTCG
>JAFOCB010000104.1 GCA_017381515.1 Clostridia bacterium
AAAGGGTATTGGTTGCGAGGCTCAAACGGCATATTCAGATATGCTGCGTGTTCAAAAGCATTTTGGCAAACGAGACGGCAATGTGGCTTACCACGCAATTCAAAGCTTTAAGCCCGGCGAAATAACGCCAAAGGAATGCCATAAAATCGGAGTGGATATAGCAAGGAAACTTTGGGGAGACAGGTATCAAGTGTTGGTTACCACCCATTTGGATACCCGCCATCTTCATAATCATTTTGTTATTAACTCGGTATCTCCTGTAAACGGTAAGAAGTTCAATGATGATCTATCGGTGTATTTCGAGTTTCGCCGTGTATCCGATGAAATGTGTAAAGAACGGAATTTGAGCGTTATTGAAAACCCAAAGGGCAAAACACCACGTAAGCTTTACTTTGCTGAACAGAATGGTGAGCCTACTAAGTTTAACCTTATGAGAGCCGCCATCGACAATGCCCTTGAAAACACTTCAACACCTCAGGATTTTACTAGACTTTTATTGCATTACGGTTACGTGTTTTCATACACCGAAGGTCACAAGTACGCAACCATTCGCTTAAAAAATTCTCAAAAGGCGGTGCGTACAAACAGACTCGGAGAAAGGTATGAAATCCAAAACATCATTGAACAGCTAAATTACAACTATTACAAATACGGCAGTAAATATCTTGAAAATGGCTTGAGCGGTGCGTTTAGGTATTCTTCGTCTCCAAAGCACTATAGGTACAAAGGAAAATACTCGGATATGAAATATATCAGCGGTTGGAAAGCAACCATTTTTATTTTCTTGTTTTTACTCGGCTACCGACCACAGGATAAAGAGCACCCGAGATATGCTTATTCACCCGAAATGCGAGAAGCGATACGAAGGCTTGACCGGTATATTAAAATGAGCAATCTGATTTGCAAATACGATTTTAAAACAGACAGAGATATTAACGACTTTATAGACAACGCAAAAGAAAAACTACAAAAACTAGAGCACCAACGACAGAAAATATATAACCTTTTAAGACGGTGCAAAGACCCAAGTAAAATAGACGAATTAAAGGCTTTGCGCGATAAGCTTACTTTTGAAATCACCAGCATCCGAAAAGAGATTAAAGTAGGATGCGAAATTATAGAGCGCAGCACAACCATCTACGAGCTAATCAAAAAGGAAAAAGCACAACGATTAGCCCAAAACAATCTAATGAAAAAATATAGAAATAAGGAGAAAAGAGTAAATGAACAAACAAAATAATATTAAGAATTTGAAAATCGAGAACCTAAAGGAATTTGAAGGTCATCCCTACAAGGTGACCGATAATGAAGAAATGGAAGCGTTGGCACTAAGCATCAAGGAAAACGGGATATTAAGTCCCGTTGTGGTGCGACCACTTAAGGACACCGAAGATTACGAAATTATTTCGGGACACAGACGAATATTCGCAGCAAAAAAGGCAGGACTCACCGAAGTTCCTGCCTTGATTTATGCAATCAGTCACGAAGAAGCCATCATTGCTTTGGTGGATAGCAACCTCCACCGAGAGCATATTCTACCGAGTGAAAAAGCGTTTGCATACAAGATGAAAATGGATGCGCTTTCCCATCAAGGGAAACGCACCGATTTAACCTCAGACCAAGTTGGTCTAAAGTTGTCTGCCGAGCAAGTATCTAATGATGACAGTGCCACCCAAGTAAAAAGATATATCCGCTTAACCAACCTCATAAAACCACTACTGGATATGGTTGATGAGGGCAAGATAGCATTTACCCCTGCGGTGGAACTTTCCTTCTTAAACGATACCGAACAAGCCGATTTAGTTGAGGTAATTGAGGTTTGCGAAGCCACTCCAAATTTATCCC
>JAFOCB010000105.1 GCA_017381515.1 Clostridia bacterium
GCAGGCAAGTGTAGCCGCACCCGTGTAGCCAAAGAGGTTGAGTACCTTTACTTCCTTACCCTTTCTAACGCGGCGGTCAATCATCTCGCTCATTAAATCCCAGTTAACCGCCTGCTCGGGAAAGAGTCCCGTGTGCTTGAAGCCCATCGGCTTTAAATTAAATTGCAAATCGCGGTATTTGACCGTCCAGACGTCGGGTACACTCTTATACCTTTCCCAAGAGCCGCCGCCCGATGACGAGCGGTGATAACGCGCGTGTGCATTATGCCAAAGCGGATTCACCCTTTCGGTATTCCAGATAATTTGCGGGTCGGGACGAATGAGAATTATATCCTTCCAACGTTCGAGCTTTTCTCCGCACGAGGTGTCGATAAGCTCGTAATCGTCAAATCCTTTGACTGTTCTCAAAATTTTTTCAATCCTTTATGCTTTAATTTTTCCGTTCAGGCGGTCGGCAATTACGTTAGATATTGCCATTGCCTTTTCTTCGATAACGGAAATATCCTTTCCTTCGAGCATAACTCGTACGAGCGGCTCGGTGCCCGAAGCACGAACCAAAACGCGTCCATTATCTCCGAGCTCAACCTCGGTATCGAAAATAATCTTTTTAATATCCTCGTCCTCAAAAAGCATATCCTTCTTATCATTATCAATTACGATGTTTTTAAGCACCTGCGGATATACTGTCATAACCTTTGCAAGCTCGCTAAACGGCTTTTCCGCGCGTTTTACTGCGGCGAGGAACTGAACGGCTGTAAGCTGTCCGTCACCCGTTGTTGCGAGGTTATAAAATATAACGTGGCCCGACTGTTCTCCACCGATTGCGAGGTCATTTTCCTTCATACATTCGAGAACGTAACGGTCACCTACCTTTGTCTTTTCGGCGATGATTCCGTTATCGTCGGCAAAGCGGAAAAATCCGAGATTGGACATTACTGTAACAACCGCTTTGTTATCCTTTAAAAGTCCTCTTTCCTTCAAATCGAGGGCACAAATTGCAATTATCTTATCCCCGTCGATCAATTCGCCATTTTCGTCAACAGCAAGGCAGCGGTCGGCATCTCCGTCAAAAGCAAATCCGCCGTCCATTCCATTTTCGCGAACGTATTTCTGCAAATTCTCCATGTGGGTTGAGCCGCAGCCGTCATTGATATTAACTCCGTCGGGAGTATCCGACATAACGTGAACCTCGGCTCCAAGCATCGAGAAAAGCACCTTTGCCGTTACGGAAGATGAACCGTTAGCGCAATCGAGGGCTATCTTCATTCCGTCGAAACGCAAATCGGTAGTGGAAATTACATATTCAACGTAATCAGCAGCGGCATCTTCGGCGTGAGAAACGCGACCTACGTCACCGTGAGTGGGTGCGGGATGTCCAATGTCGGTACGGGTGACGATATTCTCGATTTTGTCCTCGACTTCATCGGGAAGCTTGTATCCGTCGGCGCTGAAAAGCTTTATTCCGTTATACTCGCAAGGATTGTGCGATGCCGAAATCATTATGCCTGCATCACATCCGTATTTTTGAACCAAATAAGCCACTGCGGGTGTAGGCACTACTCCTACCAAAACGACATCTGCACCTACCGAGCAAAGTCCTGCGGCAAGTGCCGATTCAAACATATTGCCCGATGCACGTGTATCCATACCGATAAGCACCTTCGGTCTCTTTACCTCTTCGGCTAAAACCATTGCAGTTGCTCTGCCGATTCCCATTGCGAGTTCAACGGTAAGTTCGGTATTGGCAACACCTCTAACACCGTCGGTTCCAAACATTCTTGCCATAAAAAATTCCTCCAAAATTATAAAGAATTGTGGGTATCTAACTGAAATTTAAAATAAAGATTGCTGTCCTTGCTGCTCTATTCCGAGATGGTCGTAAGCAAGCGCTGTTACGCAACGACCACGCGGAGTTCGTGACAGAAATCCAATTTGCATTAAATAGGGCTCGTAAACGTCCTCGATTGTAACGGCTTCTTCGCCAAGCGCTGCCGCCAAGGTTTCGACGCCGACGGGTCCACCACCGTAAAAACTGATAATGGTCGATAACATTCGGCGGTCGAAATCATCGAGTCCAAGCTCGTCGATTCGTAGCTGTTCGAGGGCGTATCTCGCCACCTCTTCGTCAACCTTGCCATCGCGCAAAACCTGAGCAAAATCGCGTGTCCTCTTTAAAAGGCGGTTGGCTATTCGGGGTGTTCCGCGCGACCTTGACGCTATTTCGAGAGCGCCGTCACGGTCGATGGGTACCTGAAGCACTCCTGCCGAGCGCATAACGATATCGCCGAGTTGCTCGGGTGTATAAAGCTCAAGTCGAAGCTGAACACCGAATCGGTCACGAAGGGGTGCCGCAAGCTGACCCGACCTTGTCGTTGCGCCGACGAGGGTAAAATGCGGCAAATCAAGTCGAATCGAATGCTTCGCCTGGGCAGGACCGACCATAATATCAATGGCAAAGTCCTCCATCGCGGGATAAAGCACCTCTGCAACCGTCTTTGGCAGTCGGTGAATCTCGTCGATAAAGAGGACGTCCCCTTCGTCAAGTGAGGTCATCAGCGCCGCAAGGTCACAGGGACGCTCGATTGCGGGTCCCGAGGTAATTTTAAGATTAACGCCCATTTCGTTGGCGATAATTCCTGCGAGTGTAGTTTTTCCCAGTCCGGGTGGTCCGTAAATTAGGCAATGGTCAAGCGTTTCGCCACGCATTTTTGCCGCGTTCATATAGACCGACAAATTCTCTTTTGCTATGTCCTGACCGATGTATTGGTCAAGCGTTTTTGGGCGGAGTGAAAGCTCGATTTCAGAATCGGCTTCGGCATATTCGGGTGCCGTCCACCTGTTATTTGTTTCGTGTTCCGA
>JAFOCB010000106.1 GCA_017381515.1 Clostridia bacterium
GAGGACCGGGATGGACGAACCTCTGGTGCACCAGTTGTCACGCCAGTGGCATAGCTGGGCAGCTATGTTCGGATTGGATAAACGCTGAAAGCATCTAAGCGTGAAGCCAGCCTCAAGATTAGATTTCCCGTGACTTTTAGTCAGTGAGACCCCCGGTAGACTACCGGGTTGATAGGCTGCGTGTGTAAGTGCCGTGAGGCATTTAGCTTGGCAGTACTAATCGGTCGAGTGCTTGACCTTCTTACAGTGGTTTACCACAACCACTCAATCTTTCTCATCCACTCCGTATTGTTCAATTTTGAAGGTGCGTTCAAACTGAATAGCAAATTTGAAGGCGTTGACTAAAACAGTCGATGCCTTTTGTTATTTGTAAATGTATTTTTTCTTGATTTTCTGTTCTGCGATTAGCTGTGAGGTTTTTTATTATATTGACTAATGGTAATGTTTATGCTATATTGTGGACATGAACAGATGCACTCACGGTATCTACGCTTAATTGCGGTGCCGTCATGATGGGTGTATCTGTTTTGTTTTTACTAATTGATATAGGCATTATTTTGCTCTCCTATGAATTATGATATTGACAACATTATTATTTTGTGATATTTAATTATAGAAACTGTCCTACGGTGCCGCTATCATGCGCCACGGCCTTTGAGCCACGAAGTGGGTAATCGGCTTCTTGTTTTTATTGACATTGTTTAAAATTTGTGATATAAATATAATAAAGAGGGTACATCACTTCTGCTCGATACTGTATTGCATTAATGAGCATGGATGTATTCTCTTTTTTTATTGACACTCTCATTTAAATCGTATAAAATAATATTAAAGTAAGGATTGTCTGATGCGGCGGCTGAAATATATTCAGTTAGACCGCCATTACGGACAATCCTTCTATTTTTTAAATTAAAGAAGGAGCAGATTATTCATCTGCTCCTTCTTATTACATACATTATCAAACGTTTTTGTCTAAATAAACCCGCCTTAAAATCGCGATAATGGGACAAATCAACACACCGCAAATAAAATTGCTTATTCCGTGGATTAAGTCAAAGGGGAATCCTGCGACTATCCACGCGATGGTTGATTTAAAATTCAGCCCGAAAAGTATTGCTTGTGACGGCGCATACAATATGCCGAATAAAAATCCGTGCAACGCAGCAACCGACATATAAATAACGGGCAACGCTTTTTTTGGCGTTTTTTTCGGAATCAACATTACGAATACCCACAAAACTGTCCAGACGTAGAGATATGGAATCCACCATAACGGAAATCCCGAAAACAGTCCATTTAAAAAAACAAAAACATATATCGGGTAGAGCGCCTTTGCGCGAAAAACGACTGTTATTGCAACAATAAGCATCCCGATAATATGGATGTTAGGAAACGCCTCCATAACGAGCTTTGACACAAATATTATCGCGCCAAGCACACCGAAAATGGCGATTTCCTTTATTTTCAGCTTCATTTTACTCTACCTTAAAGGTGTAAACAGCCGTCTCGTCAATCGGTGTCTTATCAACGCCTTGCGTAGCGTATTCGCCGTTTATGTAAAAAGCCCAGTATTTTCCGTCCTTGTCATAATCGACGGTGAGACAGTCAACCGTCTTTACATATAGCCCGTAGGGACCTTCCTCGCCGTCAATGAAACCGATTTGCGTTAATGCTTCACCGACGTTTTCCGCGTCGGTGCGGATTTCATATTTTGTTTCGGTTCCGTTTGTGTCAACCACCGATACAGCAAAGCATTTTTGACCTTCGCCGAGTTGTGTAACCGCCTCCGAAATAGCTGACGAAATGTCCTGAGTAACCGACGAATGATTATGTCCGGAATGGTCGGTTGAGGTATCTTTGTTATCGCTACAGCCCGTTGTAAGCAGTGACATTGCCGCAATTATCACTATACAAAGACATAACAATAACGATTTTTTAATTCGTTTAAAATTCATGTTTTTGTATCTCCTTTATTTAACTTTATATTTTTCTCTCGTATCGGTCGGCACTCGCAACCTTTTACTAAACGAGATGATTTTTGCCAAAGAAATATTTCGACTCGGCATATTTCTTATCCGCCTTCTCAAATCTTTCAATTCAATGGCTTTTCTCCGATTTTGCGGCATCGGATAGGATAAAAAGTGTGTTAGCTATGCCTTACGGCGACGTGCTCGTACGGGATTTGCACCCGTTTCCTTCTTTGACAAAATTTATTATACCATAATGCGTGATTTATTCAATACTATTTATGCAAAATATCCTGCGGCGAAATGCCGAATATTTCCTCCGAAAACCAAACTTTGTTTACCGAAAATTCCTTTCCGTTGAGGTAATTTAGCTCCTCGGCATCCTCATTAAAAGCGAATTTTAAGCGGTATGACCACAGTGCCTGGTGCTTGAATCCTTTTTTGCGGTCGTCGGTATTTTTGCCGTATTTTCCGTCGCCGAGTAGGGGATGACCAATCGACGAAAGATGTGCGCGAATTTGATGTGTACGTCCTGTAAGCAACTCGATTTCAAGGAGAGACAGGTCGCTCTTTTCGGCGATAACGCGATATTTCGTTCTGATTGAGCGGTTGTTTTCGGACTTTGACTTTTTAATCTTTGCTATGTTTTTGTCCTCGTCCTTTTCCAAATAGCCCTCTAAAACGTCCTGCTTTTTCGGCATTTTTCCGTGAACGACACAAAGATAGAATTTATCAATCTCTCTGATTTTCAGCATTCTGTTGAGGATTCTCAATGCCGCAGCAGTTTTTGCCGCGATAACGATTCCGCCGGTATTTCGGTCGATTCGGTTAACAAGCGCCGGTTTAAAGGATGCTTCATCCTCGGGACGAAACTCACCTGTTTTATATAAATGATGCTGAATTCGCATAATAAGTGTGTCGCGGTATTCGGTATCGTCGGGGTGAACGATAAGTCCCTGCGGTTTGTTAACCAGCATAATATTTTCATCCTCGTAAACGATATCGATTAAATCGGGCGCAGAGGTGAAATCATATTTCGGCGCAGTTTCGACCAAAAACTCGTCATTTATGTATAGTGAAACAACGTCACCCTTTTTGAGAATGGTCGAAATTTCGGCGCGTTTTGAATTAACCTTTATGCGCTTAATTCGAATATATTTATACATCAGCGACTTTGGCAGATTTGAGAATGTTTTTGTCAGGTATTTATCCAGTCGCTGACCGCTATCGTTATCTTTAATGATATATTCCTTCAAGGCGTTTCCTCCATAAAAAGAGATGTTTTTATCATTATAACACATTTTTCGCTTTTCAAAAGAGAAATTTTGTAGTACAATGAATTTAATTATAAATTTAGGAGAATTTCATTGAATTCAGAGAATAATCACAAGGATCACAGACAGCGGTTAAAAGCAAGGTATTATAACGAAGGACTCGATAGTTTCGAGGACCATAATATCCTCGAATTTTTGCTTTTTTTCGGAATACCGTACAAGGATACCAATGACCTTGCCCACGAGCTGCTCAATCATTTTGGCTCGTTGTCAGGTGTTTTTGAAGCATCGCGCGAGGATCTAATGAGCATCAAAGGAATAGGTGAAAACACCGCAACTCTTTTGACTTTTATTCCTGCGTTATCGCGAAAGTATTTAGAGGATAAGGTTGACGAAAAAGTCCCAATGAATAACTGCTCAACGGTTGGAAAATTTCTTATTGGAAAGTATCGGTTCCGTCGGGATGAAGTGTTTTCTGTGATATCCCTCGATCAAAGCTGCCGATTCAAACATTGGGATATTATTTCAAGCGGCACAATAAATATCACCGCGGTCAGTTCACGAAAGGTGATCGAAACCGCGCTGAAAACATCCGCAAATGCCGTCATTTTGGCGCACAATCATCCGAATGGATTGGCAGTTCCGTCGGGCGATGATATAAAATCGACTATAGCACTCGTCGAAGCGCTGAATGTAATCGGTGTACGAGTGCTCGACCACATTATTATTAGCGATGAGGATTTTGTTTCGCTGGCAAGTTCACAACAGTATAAACATATTTTCAAATGATAAAAAAACGTCTTGTTAATAA
>JAFOCB010000107.1 GCA_017381515.1 Clostridia bacterium
ATGAGGTCGAACATTCCTTCTTTTGCATCTGCAATCATTTCGTTGAAATGTTTTCTTTTCTTCGTGGAGATACCCGAAAGTCCTTCGTCAACGTAGCCGGGCACGTAAGTCCATTTTTCATTTTTCTGTATGAATTCTTCGTAATACGATATTTGGTTGTCGAGCGAGTTTATCTGTTCTTCGGTATCCGAGGATACGCGGGCATAAAATGTTACTCGCAGAGGAATATCGTATATCGATTTTGTTCGCAATAATGTTCTGATATTTAATATATCCATACTATCATCCTTTCTTAAAGTTCGTTATATCATTATCTATCGACTTTATTATATCACATTCGACCTCATAATGCAATACCCAAATCGAAAATTGCCAAAAACTTTCTTTGGCATTTATGTATCGGAAGAACCTTGCGGTATCTTCCGAGGTGAGTACGCTCACCTTGCATCCCTTTCGGGAGATCGTTTTGCTTTTCTTATGGCGATCTTTTCGGTCATTCTCTTATATTCCTTTTCGGAAATCGTGCCGTGTTCAAACAGATAGCGGTTGAAATAATTCAACCAAATATCCTCTGCCATACGCTTTTCGCGTTCTTCATCGGTTAAAACTTTCCCCATTCAATTACCTCGTTCTTTCAAAATTTTTCAAATATATTTTCCTCCTTCCGAGAGAAAAATATACCAAGATTGGAAATGAGCGCACCGTTTCGGTACGCCCTGCGTGCTTACATACTTTGTTCCCATTCATGCTTCTTACGCTCCTTTCTGCTAATGGGCATCGTGGTGCAATCCTGTGGCTGACGGTAACTCTCGATGCTTGCAAGGCTGCCGACAAGGTCAAGGACGTTGGTTGCGACAGCAAGGAACTGATTGTTTGCCATTCGCGTGAGTGCGAGGGCGGCGGATTCGTTACCTGCGTGTGCCGAGCGATTCAGATATTCAAGCGCCTTTTCCATATCGAATATATCCGCTTCAAAGAGATAGATCTGTGCAAGGCGGTAGTCGGCGTACATATTTCCGCGTGCCGACGCGATCTCCAAATGCTCAATGGCTTTGGCAATATCCTTCTTCACGTGCTTGCCATCCATATAATATTTGCCGAGCGTATAGGCGGCAAACTCGCTACCGTTGCGTTCGGCTTTGAATAGGTGGTCGAAGCCTTGGAAGCGATAATCTCCAAACAGATCACTCTCAACGTAGAGCTTCCCAAGGAGAGCGTCGGCATATTTGTTGCCGTTGCCCACCGACTCCGACAGCCACTTTTGAGCTTCATATTCGTCCTCACGGTAGATGATTCCGTAATAAAACATCTTGCCCATACGGTATTGTGCTACGCTGTGACCTGCCTTGGCTGCTTTTTCAAGATAATAATCGCCGATGCTTTCGTTATAGAATCGGTTGTTCTCATCCAAATACAGACGGGCAAGGCGGTACATTGCGTAGACGTTCCCGTTGCGCGCTTCCGCTTGGAGTTGATACGGAGGTTTGTCCGCATCCACATCTTCCTCGTCGAATGGCATATCGTCATAGAGATTTCGCTCGTCGGCGAAGAAGGAAGTTATCTCATCAAGAGACAGATCACTGCGCTTAACAACGCGCTTGCGATTCCCGTACCCGCTATCAAGCCCATGATCCACTTCTTCATCTCGGAAATCATATCCGAGAAAGCTTCCATCCGATTGTCCGTTTCGGTGTTCAGCCGAGAGAAA
>JAFOCB010000014.1 GCA_017381515.1 Clostridia bacterium
ACACTTTGTTTCGTCTATTTCAATTATATTAAGCTTACAGAAACTTGATAATCTCTTTTCATATTCGGCACAGCCATCGCGAAAATATTTTTCTTTCAGCTTGCCTACCGCAATTACTGTTACTTTAATCATTATACAATTATAATTCCGTTTCCGCTCGGCTTTGCTACAGATAAAATATAATCTAAATCGCGTTCAAAACCGTGCATTTTTAATGTTGATACTGCCGTTGTTTCGGCTAAAAGGGGAGTGTTGTTATCCTTGCTAATATGTCCCAAAACAATTCGTGTGGTGCCATTTTTAACAAGTTGGGGTAGTTCTTCGGCACAGCATCTGTTCGAAAGGTGACCTGTATCCGATGCGATTCTAAGTTTAAGCGGATATGGATATGTACCATTCATCAGCATATTTGTCTCGTGATTGGACTCAAAAAGAATAATATCAGCTCCGTTTAGCGCATTTCGAATATCCTCGGTAACGCAACCTATATCGGTACAAATAGTAATAACACGCTCGTCGTTTGTTTCAATTCGATAGCCGCAGCTCGACACGCTATCGTGAGGTGTGGAAAACGCACTTATCGTATTTCCATTGATACTAACAGGCGTATCAATCACGTGATATTCAACGTTATTTGCAAACTTTTTGTCCTTTAAAAGTTCATTCATTGTCTGTTCGTTTGTATAAACGGGAATATCAAATTTTGATGCAAATATGCGAACTCCTTTGATATGGTCGGTATGCTCATGAGTAATAAAAATCGCATCAATTTCATCGGGCTTTGCACCAATTTCAAGCAGTGCATCGGTAACCGACTTTGCGCTAACTCCAACGTCTATCAAAATCGAAAATGAACCGTTAGAAATATATGTACTGTTTCCGCTGCTTCCGCTAAAAAGGGGACAGAATCTAACCATTTTATACCTCTTTAAATACAAAACAAGCGGCCCTTCTATTTTTTTGATAAAAATTAGAACAGCCGTTTGATGAATTTATTCGTTAATAATTTTAATATCTGCGCCGACGTTTGTAAGCTTTTCTACAATTTTTTCATATCCGCGCTGAATGTGATAAATATCTTCGATTACAGTTTCGCCATTTGCGATGAGACCGGCTATAACCATAGCGGCACCTGCACGCAAGTCGGTTGCTTTTACGGTGTTTCCGGTGAGTCCTTCTACACCGTAAACCTCAGCAATTTTGCCTTCCGCTTTTATAAAAGCTCCGAGTTTATTAAGCTGATCGGTATATTTAAAGCGGTTATCCCAAATGCTTTCAGTGATTACGCTTTTGCCATCAGCGATGCTCAAAACAGTAGCGATCTGCGGTTGCATATCGGTCGGGAAACCGGGATGCGGCATAGTTTTGATATTGCAACGACGAATTTTTCCGTTGCTTCTGACCCTTAACGCATCATCAAGGTCGTCAATGGTAGCACCCATTTCAACAAGCTTTGCGGTAATGGATTCAAGATGTTTCGGGATGACGTTTTTAATAATTACGTCACCTGAAGCGGCAACAACGGCAGCCATATATGTTCCTGCTTCAATCTGGTCAGGAATGATGCTGTATGTTGTGCCGTGAAGCTGTGAAACGCCACGAATTTTTATTGTATTTGTACCTGCTCCGCGAATATCCGCACCCATTGATACAAGGAAATTTGCCAAATCGACAATATGCGGTTCTTTTGCTGCATTTTCGATTATAGTTAGTCCCTGCGCCTTTACAGCAGCGAGCATAATGTTGACGGTTGCGCCAACCGAAACAACGTCGAGATAAATTTGATTACCGACCAGTTTCTTTGCATCAATATTGACCATATCATTAGCAATAGTAACGGTCGAGCCGAGAAGCTCGAATCCCTTTATATGCTGATCAATAGGTCTGACGCCAAAGTCACAGCCGCCCGGAGGGGCAACTTTTGCCTTTGAAAAGCGACCGAGCATCGCGCCCATCAAATAGCTGCTTGCTCTGAGTTTTTTACTCTTTTCAGCAGGGACGATGTATGATGTAATTGTCGATGAATCAACCTCGATGGTTGAACTGTTTATCTGTTTAACGCCGGCACCAAGCTCACCCAAAATGGCAATAAGCTCGTTGACGTCACTTATATCAGGTAAATTCTCGATTCGGCAGATGCCGTCAGAGAGAATTGCAGCAGGAATTATTGCGACAGCAGCGTTCTTTGCGCCGCTAATGCTGATTTCGCCTTGGAGACGATTTTTGCCGTTAATAACCAGCTTTTCCAAAGATTTGCACCCCTAAATTTTATATTTATAGAATTTGCAATCTAAATTATTTTATCACATATTGACGTAAAATCAAATGTTTTTTTATTTTTTCTTTGCCCACGAATCTTTAAGTGCAACAGTTCTGTTGAAAACAGGGTTGTCCTTTGTCGATGTAATATCGGCGCAGAAATATCCCTGACGCATGAACTGATATTTCTTTTCAGGATTGGATGAAGCTAAATCCTTCTCAATCTTACAGCCGGTGAGGACGGTAAGTGATTCGGGATTGAGATTGTTTGAAAATTCGCCGTTTGCATCTTCGTCCGACGGATTTTCGACGAGGAAGAGTCGGTCATAGAGATTAACCGTTGCATCAATTGAATTTTCTTTACTTACCCAATGGATTGTTCCCTTAACCTTGCGTCCGTCGGGAGCGTTTCCGCCCTTTGTTTCGGGGTCGTAGGAACAATGAATTTTGATAATATTACCGTCTGCATCCTTTTCACATGAAGCGTATTTTACAAAGTATGCACCTTTTAAGCGAACTTCACGTTCAGGACAAAGTCTGAAATATCCCTTAGGCGGTTCTTCGCAGAAATCGTCGGCTTCAATATAGATATTCTTTGAGAAATAAGTTTTTCTTGTGCCGAGTTCGGGTTTATTCGGGTTGGTTTCGACCTCGATTTCTTCAACTAGATCGTCGGGATAGTTATCAATAACAACCTCAACAGGACGGAGTACGGCCATAGCTCTTTCTGCGTTTATATTAAGGTTGTCACGAACACAGGATTCGAGAAGGGCGATATCAATAACGCTGAATGCCTTTGATACGCCAATCTTTTCGCAAAAGTCGCGAATTGCTTCGGCAGGGTATCCGCGACGTCTCATACCGCAAATGGTAGCCATTCGAGGATCGTCCCAACCGACTACAAGCCCGTCATTAACGAGTTTTAAGCACTTTCTCTTACTTGTCAATGTGTAGTTAACATTCATACGAGCAAATTCAATCTGTCTGGGCGGAGTTTCAATATCGCATTTTTCGAGGAACCAATTATAAAGCGGTCTGTGGTTTTCAAATTCGAGTGAGCAGAGAGAGTGGCTTACTCCTTCACGAGCGTCGGAAAGGGGATGAGCCATATCATACATAGGATATACAACCCACTTGTCACCATCGCGGTGATGCGGGACCTTCATAATTCGATAAATAACCGGGTCGCGCATATTAAGGTTGGGCGATGCCATATCAATCTTTGCACGGAGAACTCTCTCGCCGTTTTCAAATTCGCCCTTTGTCATTCTTTCAAATAGGTCGAGATTCTCTTCAACCGAGCGGTCACGATAAGGACTGTTTTTACCTGCTTCGGTGAGTGTTCCGCGGTATTCACGGATTTCGTCAGCCGAAAGGTCGCAAACGTAAGCGAGACCTTTTTTAATAAGCTTTATTGCGCATTCATAGATGAAGTCAAAGTAATCGGAAGCATAATAAACGTTGTCCCAGTTAAAACCGAGCCACTTAATGTCTTCCATAATTGAGTCAACGTACTCAACATCTTCCTTTGACGGATTGGTGTCGTCAAGACGGAGATTGCAGGTGCCTCCGAACTTATCAGCAATACCAAAGTCGATGCAAATTGCCTTTGCGTGACCGATATGAAGGTATCCGTTCGGTTCGGGCGGAAAACGCGTCTGAACACAGTTATATACACCTTCCGAAAGGTCGGCTTTAACAAATTCTTCTATAAAATTGCCTTGTTCCTTGATTATCTCTTCCATTATTACACCTCTTTAAAATGTGCGATGGCTTCATTGATTCGAGTGGTTACCTTGTCGCGTCCGATTAAAGCCATAATTGAGCAAAGGTCTGGACTGTTTGTTCTGCCGGTGATTGCAACTCTGATGATGGTTGCTGCGTCGCCGACGTGACCTTTGAAGTTGTCGGGATTTTTCTTATATTCCTTTACATCGGGACAGAAATTGCATTTGGGGCAAATTTTCTTAATCTTGTTAAACCATTCTTCCTTGCTATCATTTTCGTCATAAACCGATAGATATTCTGTCAGAATGTTTACTGCATCCGATGCACTTAACTTTTCGGGTAATTCGTAATTATTATGATACAGTTCGTCAAAGAAATAAGCTGAATATTCCTTTGCTTCGTTCCATTTTGCAATATCCTTTCGCGGCTTTGGAGTGTCGCGGTCGATATTGAAAATGTTTCTGGTAAATTCGGTATCTCTGGAAAGCAGTGCGTAGTAATCGGTATCATATTCCTTTGCCCAATCGAGAAGCTCGGAAACTACTTGTTCGGCAGTAAATTTTGAAATAACGTTTTTGCTTACGTCGTTTAACTTAACAATATCAAACAAGGCACCCGAAACGCTCATTTTCTTTAAATTCAGCTTGAATTCCTTGTTAGAAAGGGCGGGGTTTGCGCGACGCCAATCCTCGAAATCGGAGTTAGCTATCGTAAGCAAATACTCTGTAACCGAATCGGCAGGATAACCCTGCTCGGCGTAGAAATGGACGGCTGCTTCGGGGTCCTTTCTCTTGGATAGTTTTCTTTTTGAGCCGTTTTCTTCCTTCATTATTGGTGAAACGTGGCAATATTTTGGCACCTTGAAGCCCAGCAGCTTAAATAACTGAATATGCTTCGGTACCGATGAAATCCATTCGTCACCACGAATAACGTGGGTGGTTCTCATTAGATGGTCGTCCACCGCGTGAGCAAAGTGATATGTCGGTATTCCGTCAGATTTGAGTAAAACGAAATCTTCGTCATTTTCGGGCATTTCGATTTTGCCCTTTATTCCGTCGTCAAATGTGATTCTTCTATTTTCGTCACCGGGTGAACGAAGGCGCACAACGTAAGGTGTACCTTCATCAATCTTCGCCTTTATCTCGTCAAAGCTTAAATCACGACAAAAGGCGTATTTTCCATAGTATCCGGTTCTTTCCTTATTCGACTCTTGAATGGTGCGGTTGTCGGCAAGCTTTTGCTCGGTGCAGAAGCAGGGATATGCATATCCTTCTTCCATCAGCTTCTTTACAAACACGTGATAAATGTCACCGCGTTCACTCTGCTTATATGGGCCGTAATTACCCTTTGTTTCGGTCGGGGAAACGTAGCCCTCATCAATATTAACACCAAAGTGAACCAGTCCGTTGATTATATCGGCCATACCACCGTCAACTTCGCGCTTTGCATCGGTATCCTCTACACGAAGATAAAACATACCATCGGTAGCATCGGCAGTTCTGCGATTGATTAAGGCGGTGAATAAAACTCCTAAATGGAGGTAACCTGTTGGGCTGGGAGCAATTCGTGTGATACGCTGACCCTCTTTTAATTCAACAGGGGGATATTCAATTTCATAATCCTCAACGCTTTTGTTAAGGTTGCCGAATATAAGCTCGGCTATTCTCTGATTTTCGGTCATCAAACGAAACAACTCCTTTTCTAACTGATTATTATAACCTATCAATTCGATTTTGGCAATAATAAATATCACTATTTATGCTTGTACAGTTTGTAAAAAATAATACCTTGAATATGGGTGATTTTGGTGATATAATATGATAAATTAGGTTTGGAGGTTAAATCATGCTTGTTTCCGATGTTCAAAAAATATTAGATGCTGAATGTATCTGTTGCGAAAATCTTATCGATACCGAAATAAATTCGGCCTGTGGCTCAGATATGATGAGTGACGTTCTGGCTTATGTAAAGGATCAGTCGGTGCTTTTGACCGGACTTGTTAATCCGCAGGTAGTCAGAACTGCCGAAATGATGGATATGCCTTGCGTTGTCTTTGTCAGAGGTAAGCAGCCCGATGAAACAATAGTTGCACTCGCAAAGGATAGAGGTATTGTTTTAATGACTACACCGCATAGAATGTTTACCGCTTGCGGACTTTTATACCAGAACGGACTCAAAGGAGGATGCGTTTAATGAGTGAAGCGGTAAAACTTACTTACGACGTATCGGCTGACGATTTTACGCACGCAGGCGAGGCCTCCGGAGCTATAAAGAGAACACTTAAAAAGCTTGGTATTGATATGGAGATAGTTCGCCGAGTTTCGATTGCAGTTTATGAAGGTGAAATCAATATGGTTATTCACGCTAACGGCGGTGTTATTGAGGCGGAAATTTCTCCTTCCTGTATCGAAATCTGGCTTAAGGATAAAGGCCCCGGAATAAAGGACATTGAACTTGCAATGCAGGAGGGCTATTCTACTGCGCGCGATCACATCAGAGCGCTTGGCTTTGGTGCTGGAATGGGTTTACCTAATATAAAAAAATACACCGACGATATGAAAATTGATACAGAAATCGGCGTCGGCACAACTGTATATATGAAGGTGAATTTTACATAATTTAAGGAGCTGTTATTATGGATAAGATGTTCCATGCGGTTCGACTTGATTCTGATAAATGCACAGGTTGCATTAACTGTATAAAGCGCTGTCCCACAGGGGCAATTCGTATTCGCTCAGGAAAGGCAAAGGTGTTAAAGGAGCTTTGTATTGATTGTGGCGAATGTATCAGAGTATGCCCAACCCACGCGATGAAGGCGGTTTATGACCACCTTAGTATTACCGAGGGGTACGAGTACAAAATTGCGCTTTTATCTCCGACTATATTCGGCCAAATTCGTAATCTAGAGGATCTCGATTACGTTATGACCGCGTTTAAAAAAATTGGATTCGACGACGTTTTTGAAACGTCACGGGCAGCCGAACTTATTTCAGAGGCGACTCGTAAATATATGAATTCCAAATCGTATGAATATCCCGTTATTTCCTCCGCTTGTCCTACGGTAGTCAAGCTTATTCAGCTTAAATTTCCTGATTTATGCAGTCATGTTTCGCCCATCAAATCTCCAATGCAGATTGCGGCAAAAATGGCTAGGGAAGAAGCAATTAACAAAACCGGTCTTGATACGGAAAAAATCGGTGTATTCTACATATCTCCTTGCACATCCGAAGTCACCGAAGCAAAAAATCCGATTATCCACGGCGAAACAGGCATTGATGGTGTAATCGGCATTTGTGAGGTGTATCATCAGCTTGTTGCGACAATGGAAAAGCTGGATAAGGTTGATGCTATCGCAAATTCTGGACTAATTGGAGTTAGCTGGGCGATTGACGGTGGTGAATCAGCAGCTCTTATGTCATCGCACTATCTTTTTGCCGGCGGGATAGAAAACGTTATGAACGTCCTCGAAGAAATTGAGGAAAAGAAGTTTAAGCGTTTGCATTTCGTTGAGCTTAGAGCGTGTGATGCAGGGTGCGTTGGAGGAATTCTTACTGTAAAAAATCCCTTTATGGCAAAGGCACGAACTCAAATTTTACGAAAGTATCTCCCGGTTTCGATGAATCATCTCGAAACGGATGGTATTCCGACCGAAATGCTGCTCGGTGCAAGTATCAATCCCGTTGAAGGTATGAAACTATCGGACAATCTCTTTGATGCGTTGGCAATAATGCAAAAGATTGACGGAATAGAAAAGAAATTGCCCGGACTCGACTGCGGTGCTTGCGGCTCTCCGAGCTGTAAAACCTTTGCGGAGGATGTTGCGCTCGGTTACTCAACTGAGAATGATTGCGTTTTTATTATGCGAGATCAGGTTCAGCATTTTGCAAAGCAGATGTCTCTTTTGGGTATGAATTTGGGCGAAAATCGAGCCGACGATAATGATTAAAGGAAAGTGAATAGTTTGACTGTCAGAGAATTAAAAGAAGCTCTCGGAGCAAAAGTGATTGCAGGTGAGGGCGGACTTGGTAATATTATTGAACGTGGTTATTGCGGTGACCTTTTGAGCTGGGTAATGGGACGAGCGGGTGAAAATTCCGCTTGGGTGACGGTTATGGGTAACGTAAATGCTGTTGCAGTTGCTGTATTGGCTGATATATCCTGCATCGTTTTGGCAGAAAATTCCACACTCGACGATGAAGCTAAAATCAAGGCGGATGAGCATGATATTGTCATTCTCCAGACCGATATTCCACAATTTGAATTATGCGTGGATATTGACAAATTGATAAAATGAGGTTATATTACGATTTGCACATCCATTCATTATTGAGCCCGTGCGGCGATAATGACATGACGCCAAATAATATTGTCAATATGGCAAAGCTTAATGAGCTTGACATTATTGCAATCACCGATCACAACAGTTGCAAAAACTGTGCAGCCGCTATAAAGGTTGGAAATGAGGTTGGTGTAACCGTTGTTCCGGGAATGGAACTTACCACGTCGGAGGATATTCACGTGGTCTGTCTTTTTCCTGATTTGGAATCGGCTGAAGCGTTTGATAATTACGTTTGCGAGCGGCTTATGAAGTTTCCAAACGAAGCAGATATTTTCGGTCATCAATACATTATGGATGAAAATGACGAAATTATCGATGAGTTGGATATGCTTCTGTTAAGCTCATGCGACATCAGCATAATGGATGTAAAGGAAATTGTTAATTCGTTCGGCGGCGTTGCATTACCCGCTCACGTAAACAGGGATTCGTATAGCATTATTGCCGTGCTTGGCGAAATTGTTGAGGAGTGCAACTTTGATTTTATCGAGGTAAGCAGGTCGGGAAATCCCGATAATTACAATTATCCTTCGATTACAAATTCGGACGCACATTATTTAGCAAATATATCTGAAAAAGAGCGGTTTATAGAATTGAAAGAAAACACCGCAAAGTGTCTTATTGAGTATTTGAGTAACGGGAGATGTTGACTTTTGGTAATATCCGATAAGTGTAAAAGCATATTTATCGAAACTGTAAAGTTTATTATTGTCGGTTTAGTCTCGTTTGCAATTGACTATATTGCTTTTTTGTTTTTTAATAGAATAATTTTTGCACAGGATGGTGGCGACCACACTGTATTGACAACGGTTGCCAACATAATTGGTTACACTGTTGGCGTAATTGTAAACTACTATTTACTTCTGATTTTTGTTTTTACCGCTGACTATCAGCGTGAGAATGCAAAGGGAGCAAAGGCGCTTATTCTGTTCGTGCTATCAAGCGTTATTGGATTGATTTTAACCGTACTGTTTACCGGTGTATTTATGTATCTTTTCGAGATGCTTGATTTGTCGCGCTTTAATTCACTTTTCCTCGAATCCGACTCGCTCGGAAAAATTAGTGCGACCTTGCTTGTAGTCGTATGGAATTATTTGAGTAAAAAAATACTTATTTTCAAATAAAAAAGGTTGCTTTTGCGCAACCTTTTTTATTTATTTCTAATCATAAATTCAATCACTGGGCAGTATATACAAGCGGCGATTAACAAATCCTTTGCACCTATGAGCAGCTCACTACTAACTCGCAGGTAAAATATTGGATTTGAAAAATTAAATGCTATCGATGTATAATAAGTTGAAAGTAGCATAGTGAGTATGGCTGTATTGATTGATATTATGAAAATTATGTATGTCAAATCATGCACACTATTTACGAAATTTATCATTTTATTCATTCTATCACCGATATAATTTTTGCAATTTTGGTGATAATTTTCAATGTAAACTATTTGGAACAGGAGTATTATAATGGCAATTGGAGTTTCTACCGCGTGTTTTTACCCGAATTTAACAGAAAAATCTGTCGAATATCTTGCTAAAAGTGGAGTTAAGGAGATTGAAATATTTTTTAACAGTCAGTCGGAAACCAACGTTCGATTTTTAAGCAAGATTAAGAAAATTGCCGATTCTAATAATATGAGAATTATCGCGGTTCATTCATATTTTTGTTCGTATGAACCTTATTTAATTTTTTCCGATTATGAACGTAGATTTGATGATTGCCTTCCGTTTGTGGACAGCTTGTTTGATGCGGGAGCTATTTTAGGTGCTGATTACGCAATTATCCATGGTGGTAGGGCAACCGGTAAAATCAGTGACGAAATGTATTTTGAACGTTTTTTAACCTTGTATAATAGGGGGATTGAGGTAGGAGTAAAACTCGCACAAGAGAATGTTAATCAATTTAGAAGCAGCTCTCCTGCGTTTATTTCTGATATGAAAAAATATCTCGGCGAAAAAGCAAATTTTGTTCTTGATGTCAAGCAGTGCGTCCGTTCAGGAGTCGATTTTTATGAAATGGCGGATGCGATGGGCGATTCACTGAAGCATATTCATTTGAGTGACCATAATGATAGATTTGACTGTATGTTGCCGCTTCAAGGTGACTTTGATTTCAAGCCGTTTTTGAATTATTCGGAAACAATAAAAAATGCAACAAAAATGGTTGAAGTGTATAATTCAGCGTACAAAAATTTTGACGAAGTGATAGATTCTGCTCGGCAACTTGAAGGGTTAATTTATTAAGAAATAGCCCAATACTAACCACAATATCTTGTATATTTTGATTTGGTTATACAATATTTGTCATAATAACCAAAGTTGCGACTTATAGCACTGTTATTTTTTACATATCAGCTATATTGAAAAAAGTCGAAATATGGTTTACAATGATCATAGTTTTATTTTTATCTTTTACGATGAGGTATTGATATGAAACTTCTCGAAGACAGAATTATAAAAGACGGTAAGATTGGCGAAGGTAGCGTTTTAAAGGTTGATAGCTTTGTCAATCATCAAATTGACGTTAATTTTATGAATGAAGTTGGAAAGGAGTTTTTTCGTCTTTTTAAGGATGAAAAAATCGATAAAATTCTGACTATTGAAGCGTCGGGAATCGGCGTTGCCTGTATTGTAGCACAGTATTTTAACGTACCTGTTGTATTTGCAAAGAAGACAAAGACGAATAATATTTATTCCGACGTGTATAAGGGTAAAGTTGAATCCTACACACACGGAGTTACATACGATATTGTTGTTTCAAAAGAGTTTTTAAAAGAAAATGAGCGAGTTTTGATTATTGATGATTTTCTCGCAAAGGGAAGCGCTTTACTCGGACTCATTAGCTTGATAGAAAACGCAGGAGCAAAAACTGTTGGTGCAGGTATTTTGATTGAAAAGGCATACCAAAACGGAGGAAATATCGTTCGTGATATGGGTATTCGAGTAGAATCATTAGCAAGAATTGCATCCATGACCGTTGAAAACGGTATTGAATTCTGTTAGTTTAAATTGGCGTTTAGCCGTTTAATAAATTCTAAAAATTATAAATTTAGGAGGCAAAAAACAATGAAAAAGATTTTAGCACTTGTTCTCACAGTACTTCTTGTTCTTGGAGCGCTTGTTGGTTGTAGCAGCGATCCTAACAAGGTAGACACTCCCACCGAACTCGGAATGAGCAAATCACCGATCGATGAAGTTAAATTGACCGTTGATTACGAAGTTCCCGACACATTTAAGATTGGTTTCATCTGCTTACATGATGAAAACTCAACCTACGACCTTAACTTCCTCAACGCTGTTGACACCATTCAGAAGACATTAAACCTTTCTAATGATCAGGTTATCGTTAAGACAAACGTTCCCGAAGGTGACGAATGCTACGTTGCTGCAAAGGACCTCGTTGACTCTGGTTGTAACATCGTATTTGCTAACTCATTTGGTCACGAAGACTTTATGATTAAGGCAGCAAAGGAATTCCCCGATGTTCAGTTCTGCCACGCAACAGGTACAAAGGCACACACTGAAAAGCTTGACAACTATCATAATGCATTTGCTTCTATCTACGAAGGACGTTACCTCGCAGGTGTTGCTGCTGGTATGAAGCTCAACGAAATGATCAAAAATGGCGAATTCAAAGCTGAAGAAGCTAAGATTGGTTACGTTGGCGCATTTACATACGCAGAAGTTATGTCAGGCTATACATCATTCTACCTCGGTGCAAAATCGGTTTGCCCGACAGTAACCATGGACGTTCAGTTTACCGGTTCATGGTATGACGCACCGAAGGAAAAGAATGCTGCAGAAGCTCTCATCGCTAGAGATTGCAAGCTCATCAGCCAGCACGCTGACTCAATGGGCGCTCCAGGTGCTTGTGAAAAGGCCGGCATTCCTAACGTTTCTTACAACGGAAGCACATACGATTCTTGCTATGAAACATTCATCATTTCTTCTGCAATCAACTGGGCTCCTTACTACAACTACATTATCGGTAGCTACATTAAGGGCGAAAAGATTGCTGCTGACTGGTGCGGCGGTAT
>JAFOCB010000015.1 GCA_017381515.1 Clostridia bacterium
CAATAACCCAAGCGGCAAGGCATACATTCGGTCGTTAGCTTCGGACAGCACGACATAGGGTATCAAAATTACGCTCACTCCGATACTTACCACAGGTAAAATCCGTTTTATTGCAGTAGAAAGTAACAGCACGACAGAGCTAAGCATCATCGCACCTATCACCTTACACAAAGCAGTAAAAAGGAGCGCTGATATAAGCGATATGTTATAGGGAGAATCAGCTAACGGCTTTAAACTTTGAAGCGGAGCTGTCGGGCAAGGTAACCCGATTTCAACCGCAACTATGAAACATTCGACGGCACAAAAAATCAATGCTGCAACACCGCAGGCAACAATCGAACAAATACATTTTTGCCTCGAAAGGCGCTTTCTTCCCCAAGGAGACGTAAGCAGGAGCTGATACATATCGGTACTGTATTCGTTGGAAAAGGTCGGGGCAGAAATAATGATTATCATAAGCACAAGCAGATAATCAAGCCCATTATTTCTGAGCAAGCATATCCAACCTCGTGTATCCAGAATATATCGATGCTCCGGGTCTTCTGCGACATAATTCACCTGCTCGGAAAATTGCTGCATACCCTTATGATATTCAGCTGCTAACGATGCATATTTATCTACCGTAAGACAGTATTCCTCATAGGTGGCATTACCTGAATTAAGCTCACTGTATGCCATTCCTATCATTTGAGAGGCGCCTGACGAACGCTTAATCAAGGATTCGATTTGCTCGCCTTTTTCGGTCGAATAGCGTCCTTCATAAATGGAAGTGTACTTTTCGTAAGCGGAGGTATCGGGCGTAAAATAAAATACCGCTTCCTCGGTAATATAATTCAGCGAAAAGGTAACGATTTTTGCAATCAGGAAAATAAAAATAATGGCTAAACCGTACCGTTTAATCAGGAGGTTTCTCATTTCACTTCTCATCTTGTGCCCCTCCATACCTTTCGTGACGAAAGCCGCATTATAAACGCCGAAAAGACAAACAAAAACGCAAATACGACCAAGCCAACGCATATCTCTGCGGCAAAGGACGTAATACTCTGTCCGAAAACTTCAACCGTTGTATATAATTTCGAAACATCCTGCAAGGTGAATAATGAAATCGGGTTAAAAAACGCCGATAACACCTTTGAGCCGCCAAAACGAGCCCTATCATCAAACAAAATCAGCATAATTATCAGAGTGATATTTGCCGAAAAGCTTACTAAGGTAGATGGCGACAGCGACGAGATGGAAATGATACAAAACGACACCGAACAAAGTCCCACCACCTTTAACAAGGCAGAGAGAATAACATGCGTTCCTATTGAATAATTAACGGTCGTATATGTATATGAAGGCAAGGAATACAGCGGATTTTCCCATCCGTATAATCCGTTGGTAACCGCAACCGTGGCAATATCAACAAGGGTAAACCACGCCACCAAAAACGCGCATATAAGAACGGATGCCGCCAATCTCGGCCATATAATACCGTTTACTCCTCGCTTTGAAGTGAATATCAGCGAGGTCATGCCAATTTCCCGTTCGGAAGAAAAGGCACCCGAAAGGGCAAACAGTATCATTAACAACGCTATCAAAGAAGAAAAATTGTGACCAAAATACGCCTCAAACCCATCGGTGCGATAAAAGGAATCGACCTTTCGTCCCTCGTACACCGAAATCATATCCTCGTATTTTTTTACCTGGGCGGCATTGCCACTTTCACTGAAAAACTCGATGTTTTCCTTCGCTTTTTCAATCGCTTTTTCTGTATTCTCGCTATACTGATACACACGCTTGATTCCGCTATACAGTTCTGAAAAAACATTGAAATCACTTTGCAAATAGCCGGTATATGAATTGCTTGTATCATAATCGGTATAAAAATCGCCGCTGATTTTTGCAGCAGTTTCATTATATTTATCTATAACAAAGCTTATTTTTTCATTTGTAATTTTGCCCTCGACCTTTTCACAGCAATCGTTATACAGCTTTTCCGCGCTTTCCATCGAAGAAAAGGGCGCATAATCACGGGCATTTACGGTAAGCAAATAAACATCTATCACCGAAAAAACAACCAGCAAAATAAGCAATATGGGCTTAAACATCATTTTTTTAAACTCGAAGAAAACGATTTTCATAATATTTTTTCTCCCGAATACATCAAAAAGGCATCTTCAAGTGTAGGAGTATCACACGGCACGGCATTTTCGGGATAGTTTTCTCCAACAATGCGCAAATGATATCCGTCCTGTTCAAGAACTGCGTTGCTTATGCAATATTTCGACATACAGCTTTGCATATCCTCTATCGGCACAACACATTCATACACTCGCCCTTTCATCTCGTTTATGAGCTTTTCGGGTGTACTTTGGCACAAAACGTTTCCGTTTCCTATGAGTATAACGTTCTTTGCTATATGCTCTATATCCGAGACAATGTGCGTTGCAATCAATACGATACGGTCGGCCGACAATGCAGACAATATATTACGAAAACGAATACGCTCACGTGGGTCAAGTCCCGCCGTCGGCTCGTCAAGTATAAGCAGTTTAGGATCGTTTAACATGGCCTGTGCAATTCCGAGACGCTGTCTCATTCCGCCTGAAAATGCACCGATTTTTTTATCCTTGTCGGCGGTAAGATTAACAAGCTCCAACAATTCATCGATACGACTACTGCTTTCGGATTTCTTTAACCCTTTTAGCTCGGACATATATTTTAGAAATTCCACCGCAGTAAAATTCTTATACAATCGCGGATATTGCGGCAAATAACCTATGCGATTAAAATACTCGCCGCCGAGCTTTGTAACATCCACGTCGTCGCAGATAATTGCTCCGCTGTCCTGCCCAATTAAACGAACTATTATATTTATCAGCGTAGTTTTCCCTGCGCCGTTAGAACCCAATAACCCGTACACCCCGTTGTCCATGGTGAACGAGACATTGTTGAGAACCGTATGGTTGCCGTATGATTTATTGATTTTATCAACTGTTAGCTTCATTTGTTGCGTCCTTATTCATTATCATTTCGATACAAATCTGCTCTGTGCCATCGGTAACAAAGGCAAAAACTCTGTTATTTTTATCATTTGCGTAAATTGTTGTCAAACTTAAAGCATCGCTTGTACCTGTGTAATCGTAGCTGCAAATCTTTTGAAGTGTGTCGGAGCTGTATATCGAGATACGAATCATGCCCTTGCCGTCGCTTGCTTTGCCGTCAAGGCATGAAACAATATACTTTCCTTCGTTTGAAAGGATTGCCGCTGAGCTTTCATTCTTTTTTTCAAACGTAATATAGGTTGAGCTTCCCTTTTCAAAATCGTGTATGTTAGCCATTCCCGAGGAGGTGCTTCCGTAAGGAGCCGCCTGGTCAATCATCAACATTTTATTTCCGCCCATAATAAGCTGTTCGGAATAATTATCACAACCAAAACCGTTTCCCGAGCCATCTATATCCCAATGTCCAAATCCATTGGTGATTTTGCTTCCGTTATTGCATTTGCCTTTACACGCTATGCTTTTTCCATCCTGTGTGAAGTCAAAATCCGAAATGTCCGTCATTCCTTTACCGGAGCCAAGAGTGAACAAACGAGTTGCGTTGGATACGGGCTTATCTGAATCATAAATATACATAGAATCATTTTTTAAATACGCTATTTTTGAGCCATCGTAGCTCAGCTTAGCATTTTCAACGCTGACCCTGTCTCCGAGAGCGGTAAAGTCATATTCCTGCTGAATATTTAATTCAAAATCGTATGTAATAAGCACAGGAAAGCTTAACGGAATTTGTTCGGTGGAATAGGGCGAATCGGTATATCCTGTAACATATACTCCGTTTGAATACTCGTGCAGGGATAATGAATAGCTTTCAACCGTTTGCTCGGCTATCGCTTTTTCGGCAGCAAAATCATACAAAACAATTCTTCGCTCTGCTTTTTTCAATAAATTAGCGTCATTTTCAATGAGCATTATGCTTCGGTGGTCATCCACTTGAACCATAGATGCCACCCAATCACCCGATAATAAACACACGGGCTTGTTGACCTTTTTCATGCCCGAAGAAATCTCTGTTCCGTATTCGGTAGGTTGCTCACTTGAATTTTCAGTTGCAGATGAGTTGCTTTCACTTTGAACATTATTGTCTCCACAACTGCAAAGCAATAACGACAAAACCCCAATTATTGATAAAAGCACAACGAATTTACGTTTCATTTTATTTCCTCCTATTATTTAAAAAACATAACGAATGAAGAGGTTTTTATCTCCTCTTCCCAGATGGTTGTATCATCCTGCTCGGTAATCGGCATTGCAATGGCATAAACGAGCGTTTTTTCGTCATATTGGCTGAAATCATATACTAATTCAGCATGAGAATATCCCTCTAACCTGGTCGAAATTTCGGCACATTCATAGCCGTCAACCGTCTTTATCGGGCGGTTATTTGCAAATACAGTTACCCTGTAATTTGTACCTATTGACGCCATCGCAGATAAATTTAACTTAACCCGCGACCTGTCCGATACAGTAAAATTGGTACTGTTCAAGCTATCGTAATCATAAAAGCACCAAAACCGATTTGGCGCATATCCCAATTCAGGATCGCGTTCGGAAATCGGCAATTTTTGATTTTCTAAGTATTTCTCATACTGTTCTTTCGAATAATCCTCACTGTCAACGTTATATTGCTCGCGTATTTTATCGGTTAAATCAACCGTATCAACAGATAAGGAACTGTGTCCTTCTGTTTTCGGCTCTGCGTTTAATGTTATTTTGGCAAAATGAGAATACCCTATACTGTGAAAATGACCGAACGTAGCATCTCCTTCGGTGAATGACGGCATAAAATTGGGGTTTATTATTGATACTATCCGCGCGGCTAAAACGTCGCCTTTTTTGCCAACCGTGGGAGAAAAGGAAATTACTACATCCTTACTCTCCTTTTCGGCGAACGAAACAACACCCATCGTATCGGTTTGACCGCCGATTGTAACAGGAACGCAGTATCCGTCCAAAAATGCCATAAAACCTAATTCAAACTTATGCTTTTCATTGTCGATGTGAATGGTGACAGAAATGTCTTCACCATTATATGTAAGCTGTGCAATATCGTTATATTCCCACGTTTCAGTATATTGCGGATAGGCGTATAAGTCGTCCGACACCACTTCTTCAAACGGGTCATAACTACTGTCGTTGTTCAGTGCGGGATTCGACCCATCTTCATTAGACCTGTCTTCACATCCAAAAAATGTTACAGCAATGCACAAAACAAGTGCCGCAACAAGTATTTTTTTCATAACACCAACCCCTAAAAAGAAGTACAGTTTAAAATATCCATCTTTTTCCTTTTTATAAAACATTCATAAACATAACACAACTATTTATTAGGAAATTTGTTCCTCGTTAAACAGCTCGATCTTATTTTTAATAAATTGTATTTATCATCCAATAATCAACGCCAAAGAATCTGTTTTGACCGCATTTCTATGGCCTAACAGCCAAATTAAACTACATCAAATAACGGTAACATTCTCAAAACATTATCATTATGCTATATCCAACGGTTTGAGATATCCGCTGTCCATTTCGCATACAGTATCGCACATAATCCGTATATCCTCGGGATTATGACTCGCAAGCAAAATGGTTTTCCCCTTATCACGAAGGCCTGAAATAATTTCCCGAATTTCCGCCACGCCGTGTTTATCGAGCCCATTAAACGGCTCATCAAGTATCAAAAATGCCGGGTCCTCCATTATTGCTTGGGCTAACCCAAGGCGTTGCCTCATTCCGAGTGAATATTTTGATACCGCCTTTTTCATATTAGGATCAAGGCCGACCTTTCGTATTATTTCAGTCACCTGCTTTTTGCTGATTTTTTTATTGATTGATGCAAGTATTTCGAGATTTTTTCGTCCGCTGTATTGCGG
>JAFOCB010000108.1 GCA_017381515.1 Clostridia bacterium
CATTACATCAGTACCCGGCGACATGAACGGAGACTATAAGCTCAACGCAACTGACATTCTCGCATTCTCACAGCACATGCTCGGTATTAAAAATATCGACGGCATCGCAACAAAGGGCGACCTTAACGCTGACGGCGTTGTCGATTCAACCGACCTCACCGTTTTGAAAATGCAGATTCTCGGCTTGTCCGCATAATTGATTTGCACATAAACTAAATAATGAAACGAACGGCTTTGGAAATCCAAAGTCGTTCGTTTTTTTATATTCACTTTTCACACCTTTTATGGCGCTGTAATTGTACAATTTTTTTACACAAATTATTCGCAAAGGCAAACTCACTTATCAATTATGCTGCAAAGCATTAAATACGCTATTGCATAAATTTGTCGCAAAATCGTGGTTATACCTAAAATTTGACCTGCTTTTGTCACTATTAACAAAGCACTTTTATTTATTTGGGTAAGCATCCAAAAATTTTAAAAAGCACCGAAAGATATTGAAATGAAGGCGTTTTTTAAGTAAAATTAAAGGGTAAAGCAATGATTTATAGGTTGATTGGGGCGTTTTAATATTTGTTAAAATAACATATTTTTTCAACCTGTGAATTGCACAAATTTTCATGTCCAAATTGAAAGGTGGATGTATATGAATATCAAAAAAATGTTAGCCGTTCTGTTGACGATTGCTATCCTTTTGGTATCACTTCCTGTCGCCGCTTCAGCCTATACCGGCAGCGGTGATCCCGAGTGCTACCTGGTCGATTTCAATTCGTCTAACTGGTCGGTTCACACCGGCTCGGTTACCTTTGACAACGATGCCGGTACCATTACCGCACACGACAGCAACTACGTTGTTGTTAAGTACTCGGGCTCTCCCCTCAATCTGTCAAGGGGATTTGCCTTCCAATTCGGTCTGGTTATGCAGGCCGATGATGTGAATGCATGGGGTCATGCTTCGTGGATTTTGATTGGCGATATGCGAATCAGATTCTATAATGCAGCAGAGAACGCCTCCCTCGGCTACGGTATTGAAAAGGACGGAAGCCAGATCGGTTACTTCAATTCAGGCATAAAGCACACTAACGGAACCGCTCCGTCACCCGAATTTACCGCATACGCAGACGCAATTTTTACCATTACATATAATGACGGAAAGGTTTGCCTCTATAACGAAAACATTAAGAGTGACGAAAATCCGACCGGTATCATCACATGGAGGCTCAACGACGGTACATACTCCACCGAGGTTCCCGGCTGGGACGCCAGCGACTTTGCTGAATGTACTCCGAATATCGAAAAGGGACGTAGCGGACCTGGTACCGATCACGTCGTACTTTCTGACCTCTACGTTTGCGACTACGACTTTTATATCAATAACGAAAAACCCGTTTTTTCAAAAGAAACTCAGGTAAACATTGCCTGTATCGGTGACTCGATTACCGAAGGTGTAGGCACCTATTCGGCATATCGTTACTATCTGTTTGAAAATCTTTACAAGCAGGGACTCAAATTTAACTTTGTCGGTCCTTACACCTCAACCGACCCGCGTCTGCCCTCCGCATACTATGCTCATGGCGGTTATTCGGGTGCAGTTATCGGCCCGAATTGCAACTCGGGTGCCAGAAGCTCGTACGACTGGCTTCCCCATTACGTCGCAGGAAGCTCAGGCACAGCCGATATTGCGCTCGTAATGCTCGGTCACAACAACTATTATCAAAAGATTGATATTGATAACATCGACGAGGTTTATAAGAATTTTATCCTCCGCATATTCGAGCTTGCTCCCGACATCACCGTTTACTGCGCTACCATGGTTAACACCACAACAGGTATGTCGCCCGACGTTGAAAAGGGATACACCGACACGGGACTCAATGCCTTGATTCCCGGTGTAGTTGCAGAATTGCAGGCAGAGGGCTATGACGTTAAGTTCTTTGACCTCCAGACCGCTACCAAACTTTCGGGTGCAAATGGCGACTTTAAACCCAGCGACGGCGTTCACCCCAACGAACAGGGCCAGAAAAAGATTGGTGACGCTTGGGCAGGTGCCATCGCAAAGCAGGTTAAGGAAATGAACGACGCAGGTGAAGGCAGCAACACCACCAAAATCGTTCCTACCCTCAGCATTGGTCTCGACGTAAATGAAATCAACCTCACCGCAGGCGGTTACCGCAAACGTCTGTACGCCGACGTACAGATGCGCGCAGCCACCATTAACACGGTTCTTTGGGAATCATCCAATCCTTCGGTTGCAAGTGTTGACATCAACGGACTCATCACACCGCTTGCCGAAGGTGAATGTACCATCACCGCAACCACCCTTTCGGGCGGATTCACCTCAACCTGTAAGGTTAACGTTGCCGCCGCAGTTTCGAGCGAAAACGAGCTCGTGACCGCTTTCAGCGACCATTTCTCGCTCCCCGAACGTTGGACGGGTGGCGGATTCCAAGGACTCGGTGACAATGGTATCCACATTTGGTTCCCCGGTCAGGGCAACTATACACAATACGATACCCGCCGCCACTACCCGGTAGAAAGGGAATTTAAGCTCACCACCAACTATACAGTAGCCGGTAACGAAGCTTCCTTCACCAACTATACGTACACCTCGTTCGGCTTTGCAGGACTCGAAATGAGACTCGCTTACGGCGCAAAAACCATCGAACTGTATCATAATTCAACCCTCCTCGGCAAATGGACACACAACTACGAGGGCGGAATGCGTCAGTACGACCTCCATTACAGCAACGGCACAGTAAACGTTATTCGTAACAACGAAATTGTTATACAAACAACCGTTCCGTACAGCGAACTGCCCGCAACCTCGCCGATTAAGTTCTATTCAGGCGAATTTAACCGCTATGCTCAGACACACAACATCAAATTAGAAACCATATCCTTTGATAACAATTACTTTGTCGAATCAAGCCCGATTGACACCGATAAAAAGGTCGGATTTGAGTCGGTTATCAACGGATTTGCCGCTGACGACTGGACATTAATTCCCGACAACGCATCTATTACAAACGGCGCAATCAAGGCATATAACGATGCAACATTTATAAAGCGCAATGGCCACAACCTCGATCTTTCAAAGGGATTCCAGATGCAGCTCAACTACAACTGGAATAATTACACCCGTTACTACGGCGAATCGGTTTACTACAACATTGGCGGTGTGGCTTTCCGCATCCGCAACGCATACGATAAAACCCAGGCACGTAACTATCCGCTCTACCTCACCGTTTATGAAAACGCAGTATTTAACGAGACCACAGGTGCTTTCGAATCGGGTGACATTGTTGCTACCATGATTTCGGAGGTAGAGGGTCAGATTAACCAGTCGAGCAGTGATATTCTCGGCTATATGAACGCGACCTACACCATCTACTACGATGGCGAAAAGCTTTATATCAAGAATAGCAACCTCGGTACAATCAAATTTATCCTCGCCGATGGTTCACTAGGCACAGGTATCCAAATTGACCCGTCACAGTTTAGCGATTCGAGTATTCAGATTTATAAGGAAGCAGTCGGCAATTCGGGCAATATGTTCTCGAATTTCACTCTCACCGCCCGTGACCCGAGCGTTGTTATCAACGGAATGCTCGGCGACCCGACAGGAGATTACGAAATTACTGCCTCTGACCTTCTGATGCTGACACAGCATCTTCTGAACGTTACCAACGTAAACAGCGTTTTGACCACCTGCGACTTTAACGAGGACGGAATCGTCGATTCGTCCGACCTTACCATTCTCGAAATGAGCATTCTGGGACTCGCATCTCTCGATGCTAACCAGGCATTTCTCGATACAGTTACCTACCTCGACTATGAGCTTACGGGAGAAAAGGTCCCCTGCTACATCGGTCGCTGGTGGAAAAAGGAAATCGGCGGTAAAAACCACATGGTGACAGTTAACGACGGCTCGGTAGCATACTTTATGACCAAAAATGCCACTTCGGTTAACATTGATTTCACGGTTACAACCGGTTCAGATATTCCCTATTACACCTACTCGATTGACGGCGCAACACCGGTTAGAAAGAGTGTCAGCGACGGCGCTATTACCCTTCCTGATACAGGTCGTCACACCGTCCGCATCATTACCGACGGTGTCACCGAAACGGTTGGCAAATGGATCGATGAAAAAGGCTTTGCAATTAGCGCGGTCACCGCTTCGGAAGGCGGCGAAATCCTCGGAATCCGTCCGAAGGATAAGGTTATCTTCTTCTACGGCGACAGTATTACCGAAGGTGTTTGCAGCATCACACCCGGCTTCTACAGCTCCAATAACAGCGCGACAAACGCTTATCCCTGGTTCTGTTCAGAAGCACTCGGCACCGTTCCCTACTACATCGGATACAGTGGAAGCGGAGTTGTTATGACCGGTTCGTTCCAGCCGTTCGGTACCGCTATCAACGCGTTTAGCTACACCCGTCTGGCAGAAGAAACTGCGACACCCGACGTTATCGTTATCAACCACGGTACAAACGACGGCGGTGCAACTGATGCTGAATTTAAGACAGGATTAGTTGCCGCAATCAACAAGCTTCGCGAAAAATATCCTGATAAGCCGATTGTCTATATGATTCCGTTCAAACAGACAAAGGCAAACATCATCCGCGAGGTTATGGCAGACGTCGAAAACAGCTACGTTGTAGAAACTGCCGATTGGAACATCGCCACAAACGATGGACTTCACCCAACTCCCGCAGGCGCGCAAGTAGCTGGCGAAAAGCTTGCTGACGCATTGAAAAATATCTTTGGCGAGGACTTCTTTGCTTAATATGTAAATAAAAGAAACAGGCGACTTTGGGCTAACCAAGGTCGTCTGTTTCTTTATTGCTGATTAAATTAAAATTTGAGGATAAACTCTCTTACAAACACGCTGCTCCACGAAAAGCAGGGGTTACATTTACCCTTGCCCGTGATGGAATCATAATTTTCGTGAATATCGTCTCCGTCCTCATAAACCCAGTTAAGAATGGTCTCTCTAATCGTTTCGGCGGTATGGTCAAAACCGTAATTTTTAAGTCCCTTTGCCGCCATATACGCCATGTGAAGCCAGCAAGCTCCTCGGCAATATGCGTCAACATCAAATTTCGGGTGGTCAAAGGCAACCATCGGCATACATGGCATAAAATGCTCTAATGCAATTTTGTTCATACATTCCGCCTTTTCCTTTGGCGCAAAACCGGCAAAAAGCGGGATAAAACAGGCGGGAGAAAGCACGTCGAGGAATTCGTTCGAAATGAAATTAAAGTCGCAATATGAGCCGATTTCGTCATTCCACAGAGTGCTGTCGATAAGGGTGACTAAATTGTTTCTCTTTTCTATCCACTGCGCATCATCAAAGCCCAAATGTCGTGCCATAGAGGCCAATGAATCGTACATCATTACCATATAGCTATTGAGGTCCACGGACCAAAAATTTTGCGGTTCGGAATCCCAGCGCGGATGCTCGTCCCAGCCGGTTTCCCAGCTTACATACATGCGGTACTTGTCCTCGTCCCAGTCATCGTCACGCTCGGCGTCGTAGTGAAAAAGTCCGCCGTGCATTCTGTTTTTTACCCAAAAATCCTCGTTCATAACAAGTCGAGCGTACACAAACTTTAAAAAATCGATGTCGAGGGTAGCTTCGTACACACGTAAAGCCGCCCAAGCCATAACGGGCGGTTTGCCCACACGGTCCTCTATCGTCCCGTTTACGCGGATAACATCAGGGAGAAAGCCATTTTCTTTCTGAAACTGCAAAAAGCCGAGTATCTGCTCCTTTGCCAGCTCCTTATCAATGCTTATCATTCCTATCGCGTGAAAGGCACTGTCCCAGTTCCACACGCCGTCAAAACCCTTGCTGCTCGGTGTTATCATGCGATACCTGCCCCACGGGTATTTATTTGCTTCAAAAACATTGTTAAGTAAAATTCTTTCGGTTTTTTTAAGTAAAGATTGATTACGCTCTGTCATTAAAAATCACCCGAGACAATTTTACAAATTTTAATCCGACAAGTCAAGGGGCGGCTGTTATTTCGCGGTAATGGGCAGAAACTGCGTAGAATAATATGTAGAAACAGAAAAAATTTGAGAAATTCGCTTGACAAATTCGATTTTTGGGGTATAATATCTTTGTTCATTGGGGTATCGCCAAGCGGTAAGGCATTGGACTCTGACTCCAACAGTCGGTGGTTCGAATCCATCTACCCCAGCCAGAAAAGAAACGACAATTTTCGACAGAAGATTGTCGTTTC
>JAFOCB010000016.1 GCA_017381515.1 Clostridia bacterium
CGACTGTAAACGCATCATATCATCTGTATGATTACACCGGATTTGCAGCAAGAGAAATTGCTTCTGACATCGAATTGTACATCGAAGCAGTTGACGCAGAAGGAAATGCAGTATACGGACCTGTAAAGGAATACTCATTAAGAGAATATGCGCTCAACCAGATTACAAAGACAGACGATGCGAAGTTCAGAACAATGATGGTAGACTTCCTTAACTACGGTGCGGCAGCACAGCAGTACTTCGAGTACAACATGAACGCTCCGGCAAACGCAGGAACAGAAGAATACCAGCAGTATGCAACCGAAGCTAGAGAATATGTATCACACAAGGATGGCTTAACTGATGACAGCTATGCAACACGCATCATCGGAGCAAGCTTGGTATTCAAGAACAAGGTAAACATCCGCGGATACGTATCAATCAAGAACGAGAACATCGATGATATCATGACAAACTGGTACGGCGAAGCTACATATGTAGGCGCTGACGGTGCAACCAAGACAAAGACAATCGATCTGAGCACCATGACCAAGTCAGGAAATTATTATGTATTCTCATTTGATAACCTCTATTCAAAGGAAATGAGCACACCTGTAAACTTCACCCTTTACAACGCAAACGGTGAACAGATGTCAAACACTGCAGTATACTCAATCGAGTCATACGTAGTAGGTATGTCAAGCATGGGAGAAACCATCAAGAATCTCAGCCAGACCCTTATCAAGTTTGGTGATTCGGCAAAGGCATACTTAACCAAATAATTAAACGCAACTAACTAAAAAAAGGCGCAGAGAGTAAAATCTCTGCGCCTTTTTTTATTTGTGCTGGGTGGGTGAGCGTCACGATCAATTTGCATAGTGGGAGAGATGTTCGGGCTTTTTTGTATAGTGCGATGGTGACGTCACGCATTTTTAGTGTTGTGGGGAGTGGTGATTAGTGATTGTGCTTTTTTTATTTGTGCTTGGAGAAGAGCTCACTTATTTTTTTCTATTCTTAACAAGTGCGGCAAAGGTAAACAAAACAACTGCGGCGGCGGTTAAGATGCCGACCGTAAGCCACGGAACAGCCGAAATGCCTGTTATATCAAATTCGCCGCTTTCTGCGTTTTGCAGTTTTCCAAAAATGGCGGCGGTGTCGTAAACGAGGACCCCTGCCAGAACGAAAAGTGCAACCGCCATAAATATACGAGCGGCTTTCGGCTGCTCGGCGGAAGCGGTGCTTCGCGGACTGAGTCGGTCGGCGGTGAAATCGAGAGTTTTTGCCAAATAGAAGCCGCCGATTACGGTGACGATGGTTTCGGGCAGCATATAGGTCGCGTTGTAAATGAGCGAATAGATGAGCCCGTCACCGCTCGGTACAGAAACGCCCGCCCAAACGGTGCAACCTGCGACGACGTGAAAAAAGTATCTCGCAGCACAGGCGGTTAGGATGCCGATGATGAAGGTTAACGCCTGCTTTTCGTACGATTTTGATCCAAAGATGCCGACCAGTCCGAGCGCGGCAAAGGCAAGGATAAAGTCGAGCACAACTATTGCAACTGCCGCCTGCCATGAGGTAGCGTAGCTGAGCGCACTCATGCCCAGAATGAGCTGGGTGCCGCCATAAACCGCGCCCGTAATAATTCCGCGCACAAGCCCGTAGCGATAGGCGACCAGCATAATCGGCAGCATACTGCACACAGTGACGCTTCCGCCGTAGGGAAGGTCGACCGCTTTAAACATACTGAGTACGGTGGCAAGGGCAATCATAATTGCTCCTTCGCAAAGCCAGATGATGTTTTTTCTCTTTTTGTTCATTAAAAAACGCCTCCAAAAGTGATTTTTATATTTTGAACGCATTTTTTGACCGTTAAAGCTCGTTAAAGCATAAAAAAATACGCCGCGGAAATGTTAGCGGCGTAAAAAAGCACAATATTACTGCTTACCTACGTCGGC
>JAFOCB010000109.1 GCA_017381515.1 Clostridia bacterium
CGGGCACCGCAAGGGTCACGCGGTAGCGCGGCTGCCTGATAAAAAAGTTAATATGCGGGTGTGGCGGAATTGGCAGACGCGCTAGACTTAGGATCTAGTGGTACTACCGTGGGGGTTCAAGTCCCTTCACCCGCACCATAAACGGACGAAACTATGATACAATTTCGTAGTTTCGTCCGTTTTGTTTTTGCCAAAAAGTCCTTGCAGGACAAGGGTTTTGAAATGCGATGCACCTATGCGACCGTTATGCGGTCACTTTTTGCTTTCCCTGGGGTGCGATTTCCCGGTGATGCAGGCTTACGGATAGGTTTTGCGTTGATTTATACCCCAATCGTTATTTGCATAAGAGAGAACGGCTCGGAACTTGGGTGCTATCCCAGGCTCCGGGCCGTTTCTTAAATATTCTCGGTTATTTCCATGCCGCCCTTGAAGGTGAAAACTACTGTGTCCTTATGCACCGTTACACGATCCACTGTGGCGAGCCAAAGATCAGCGTCAAAGGCAACCGGCACTGTCTGAGTATGCTCCATAGTGGCAATGAACGCACCGAGCCGATCTTGCTGTTCCTTTCTCCGCTTCCTTTCTTCCTCTAGGGCATCGTATTTCTTTTTCAGCTTTTCGTAGTGCCGGGTGTACTGCTCATACCGTTGCAGGTACTCTGTCTGATCCTGCACCTTCAATGCGTTTTCCTCAATGCAGTGGCGCACCATATCTGCCGCCATTCGCATCTCTTCCTCAAGAGTCTGCTGTTGCCGATCCAGCTCTGTGCAATCGAAAAGTTCCTTCTGTACTAGGCGGCAATCCTCAAGGATGATATCCCGTAGGGAAACCACTTTGCCGAATGCCTGGAGGAACAATTCCTGGATCTGTGATTCCGTCAAATGGGGTGTGCCGCAGCGGTGATCACCCTTAAACTTATCACTGCATTGCCAAATGACTCGGCGGTATTTGTCGGTGGAGTGCCACACTTTGGAGCCGTAGTAGCCACCGCACTCTCCGCAGAAGATCATGGAGGCAAATACACTGTGGGAACTGTACCGCTGTTTCAGTTCCTTGCGTCGAGCCATCTCCGCCTGCACCAAATCCCACTCTGCCGGTTCAATAATGGCCGGGTGGCTGTTTTGTACATAGTATTGGGGAACTTCACCCTCGTTGGGTTTCATTTTCTTCTGCAGGAAATCCACAGTAAAGGTCTTCTGCAAAATAGCATCACCCCGGTATTTCTCATTCTTCAGAATACTCTCGATGGTGGAAACTGCCCACTTTTGCTTGCCGCCGGGTGTGGGGATGCCCTCTGCGGTGAGGATTCTTGCAATAGCGCCGGTGGTCTTGCCTTGCATGAACAGTGCGTAGATCCGCTTCACGATGGCTGCTTCGTCCGGTATGATTTCCGGTGTGCCATCCGCACCCTTGCGGTATCCGAGAAAGGAGCGGTATGGCATGGTAACCTTGCCGTCTGCAAATCTCTTCCGCTGACCCCAGGTGACATTTTCCGAGATGGATCGGCTCTCTTCTTGTGCCAGGGAGGACATGATGGTGATCAGCAATTCACCCTTGCTGTCCAATGTCCAGATATTCTCTTTCTCAAAGTAGACCTCCACACCGGCATCTTTAAGTTTTCGGACGGTGGTAAGGCTGTCCACGGTATTACGGGCAAAGCGGCTGACCGACTTGGTCAGAATTAAGTCGATTTTGCCATCTAGGGCATCCTGGATCATGCGGTTAAAGCCATCTCGTTTCTTGGTATTGGTGGCGGAGATGCCCTCATCGGTATAGACCTCCACGAATTGCCATTCCGGTTTGGATCGGATGTATTGGGTATAGTAATCCACTTGCGCCTCGTAACTGGTCTGCTGTTCCTCACTGTCGGTGGATACTCTTGCGTAACCGGCCACCCGGCGTTTGTACTTGGTCATGGTGGGAATACCCGTGTGCTGATTTCGTGTGGCCGGTATCACAGTGATGTTTTTAGCCATCTGCGTTCCTCCTCTCTAATTCTTTTCTGCGGGCGGCGGCTTTCTTTTCCTCCGTCCAACTGACCGCCCTGGAGCGGTCTTGCCATCGTTTAACGCATTCTTGGCCGTCGGTATAGAGAAATACTAGTTGGTTGCCGTTTTCTACCCTTACCTCCGTTATATCACCGGGAAAGGCATCCATACCGCCGACAACCTCTTCGACCACCGAAATGAGTATGCTTTCCGGGATCTGCTTGGAAGGACACTCCGCTTTGCCCCGGTTGTTGAAGGTGGGACAGATCCACACAGGCCCACTTGCCGTAGGCTTGCGGCGGTAGTGCTTTCCGCAGATAGCGCAGACAAGCATTCCGGAGAATGGATATTTGCCTTTGTTGCTATGGGGTGCGAAATATTTATCTGCCCGTCGCTTTATCTCCTCCTGCACGGCGTTAAACTGTCGCAGGGGGATGATTGCTTCGTGTGCGCCTTTTATGTGGTACATCGGCAACTCTCCGTTGTTTTGCCGTCGCTGTTTCGTGAGGTGATTATCGGAGAAGGTCTGCTGCAACAGCAGATTTCCGGTGTATGTATAGTTCCGCAAAATACGCATGAGACTTGTTTGACACCAGGCGTTGCCGTAGCGGCTGACCCGGCATTCTTTGTTTAGCATTTTGATAATAGCCATAAGTCCCATGCCCTGCAGATAGCTTTCAAAAATAAGGCGGACAGTTTCCGCTTCCTGTGGCTCGATGATGTATGTACCGTGATCGTAGCGGTAGCCGAGGATCGTGCCGTTCCATACCAGGCCGTTTTCGTAATTGTGGTGCACACGCCATTTCTGGTTCTCACTGACGGATCTGCTTTCCTCCTGGGCATAGGATGCCAGGATGGTTAGGATCAGTTCGCCGTCGGAACTGAGGGAGTGGATATTCTGCTCTTCAAAGTAAACATCCACCCCCAATGCCTTCAGTTCCCGGACGGTTTGAAGCAAGGTAAGAGTGTTCCGTGCGAACCTCGATATGCTCTTGGTGACCACTAAGTCAATCTTCCCGGTTCGGCAATCGGCAAGCAGCCGTTGAAATTGGTCCCGGTTATCCCTGGTGCCGGTTAATGCTTCGTCTGCGTACACACCGCAGAAGATCCAACCGGGATGGCTTTGGATCATTCGGTTGTAGTAACTGACCTGGGCGGACAGCGAATGGAGCATAGCATCCTTACCGGAGGATACTCTTGCGTATGCTGCCACTCTGGTCAGTTTGGGGATCGGCGGCGCAGGTAATTGCGTTTTCTCTATGACCCGTTTCATAAATTCCCTCCTTTGTATCATTGAGCGGGTAGTGTATGTTCGCTCTTATGAGGGGAAATAGCAAGTCATATCAGCGAAATATACTGCACAAAGATAGGCCGTATTTACGGGCCAATATATCGCAGGCTTTCGTATAATCCGATTCCCCAAGTAACGATTTCAGAACGGTGGTGCTGACCTTGTACCGCATCAGCCGGGACAGCAGTTCCTCAAGCTGTTTTCTTTCGGGCGTTGGCATAGCAGAGGCGGTTGCAGTATTTCCGGTTGCGATTCCCATAGCTTGTAAATTCCTTTCCGCAGTGCTTGCAGGTGAGCGTATAAAAGGCTTGTTTCTTTACCTCATCCTGGTGGCTGTTCCAGTAGGCCATGCGGCAGCGGTCATTGCAGTACCGCTTTTCTTTACGCCCCGGCTTCTGCTCCACGGGAGTGCCGCAATGCTGACACAGCACCAAATGAGATTCACCTGGATGCCGCTGCAGATAGGACTTCACCGTATTGGCGGAGATCCCGGTTTGCGCCGCGATCCGCTGATACCCCATACCTAGCCGAGCAAAGGCATTGATGTCATTGATTTCTTTGTAGGTCATATTTGACTCCTTTCTGTATGCCGGGAGGAGTTACCCCCTCCCGGCAGTGGTGATTAATTAACCTTCATGACCTTGATGGCTTCGGGACGGACAAGTTTGCCGTCCAGGAACTCATAGGCCAGGTAGCCGATGCAGCCGAGTAGGGCGAACTTCTCTACAAGGGTGCGGAGGCAAACAGGACGCTTGTCCACGATCCAGTAGTAACGGAAGTCACCAAAGGCGATGGGTTTGGTGCCGGTTTCTGCGTTGGGCATAAACTCGCTGATGCGAACCTTATGACCCAGGATGGTATCATTGGCGTGATTCCAGATGTAGTTGCCGACATCGTCCTTGAGGGTACGCAGTGCCAGGGCGGTTTCATCGTTCATCAGCCAAGTGCCGTTGCGGCGGTACTCAGGCTTCACAGAGAAGAACAGCTTCACCACATCGTCATAGGTCAGCTGGTCCGCTTCCACACCAATGTCAGCGCCGCCAACATCCGCCAGAATGCCGGTGGGCATATTTGCACCGGTGCCGGTGATGAATGCCTTGTCCTCACCTCTGCCGAAATTCCGGGCAAGGCGCTGGATCAGATGGTTTTCAATCTTGAAGGTGCTGTCATGGACGAAATCTTCCTCCAGGGTGACGAATGCCGCCAACTTGTGGGTATCCAGGCGGATGTCGCTGAAGTCAGCCATGCCATCCTCAGTAGGGATGACACCGCCTTCCGGTACCCATACGGCCATGCCGTCATTGGCTGCAGCTTTGATGCGGACAGCACCATCGTAGGCCTGGATCTCTGTGGCAAGACCACGGACCAGGCTTTCGTTGCGGATGGCGTTCATCAGCTTGCTCTGCATCTTGGGTGTCACGGCATAACCGCCGGTAGCGGTGTTGTATCCGTTCATCATCCGCTCTTTGGGAACGGACTTGCCACGGATAACGTTCCAGAAATGTGCTTCATATTCGCTGCCGCTGATAAAGGGCAGCAGGTCGGTGTAAGTACGCATGGTTGATCCTCCTTAAGTTTTGGGTGTGGTACACAGAGCCAGCTGTTCGCAGTACTCTTCCAGGTTCTCGCAATCCATATCGAAGGACAGAGGGTTTCTGCCATCACGCAGGATAAAATCCTCCGTGGTAATCTCCAGGGGAATATTGGTGGGAGAATAAGCGGAGAAGCGGCCTCGCTTCTGCAGTTTTCTTTCTAGGTAATCTTTAATGCTCATAGGTAAATTCCTCCTTTTGGTAATCAGCGGATATCGATATTGGGCGTCATGCTCAGATGCTGCTTGAGATAAAACTCTGCCAGGCCTTCGCAGGTATCGAAGGTGAACTTGTGGCAGCCGCCCTCCACCACATACTTGTGCTTCTTGGTGAAGATGATAGGTGTGCCATCCACCCCATACAGGGTGAGGCTGTCGTGCTTGCGGAAATGATCCCGTAGGAACTCTTTGGTGATTTCTTTCTTCATTGGTAATCCTCCTTACTTGTTGGCGCAGGATTTGCATTCATACAGACCCATGCGGTACTCGCTGCCATTCTTACTGATGCTGTTGCTCTGAGTGATGCGCTTCAAAACCGCACTGCAGCGAGGACAGTGGATCGAAATCGCATCATTTCTTTTGATCCTGCGTTTGTAGCAGAATCGGAATACATTGGGCACAGTTTCTTCCAGCCGCATACTGTGGTGATTCGCCACCGTCCGGTAATCCGTGGTGCGGTTCATGGCGAAGCGAACTGTGCCTTTGCTGTCGGCGTCGACAACGGGGTAATACATGATTTCGGTCAATTCAGAACCTCCTTCTGGTGATTTGAGGGACTTTCCCTGGGTGCCGTTAATCCTCCTTTCGCAGTACGCAGAAAAAGAAACCGTTTTGTATAGTGCGCTAACGATATTTCTGCAAATCTTTTTCGGCCGATTTCATCCCTCTTCGCTATACCCAGATTTCAAGCTGGTTTTGAGGGGGTATTTTTGAAAAATATTTTTGCGGCTACAACGCACCAACGATTGCCCCTTCGTAATACGGAGAAAAATGAGGCGTTTTGATGGGGTGTTTTTCGTAAAATTTCAGAACTTTTTGATTAGAACAATTCCGATCAAAACTTATGCGAAAATTCACACAGAGCCCCGGGCCGTTGCCCATATGAAAAGGTCGTAGAGATTTGCATCCCCCCTAGGGGTGGGATCGGGTCTGCCAGGGCATAAAAATAGCGCCCACCATTTCGGCGGACGCATCATGTATCGTTGGATTTTCTACACCCCACGAGTTTCCTGTTCTTCTACGCTGTGGGGTTACATTGCTCTCCTCGAAGAGGAAGGGCGGGCGTTTGAGCCCTTCCCACTTCGGGAGTGTAATGGCAAATTTTCTCTTTCATTCTTCTTCTACACCTATATATACCAGCGTAGAAGAAGAAAAATATAGTACCCCCAAACGGGGAAATCATACGAAATCGAGGCAAATATACTGGGCAGTTTAGCCACTTGAAAACAGCCGCCACCAGAGTTAACATCACACAAAACTTTGGAGGTGATAACCTTGCGGTCAATCTTAAATCTGCTCAAACACTACATGGAAACCTGCCCCTTTGACACCGGCGATCCGGATTGCAAAACTGTCCTGGATCAACTGTACCGAGCCTACCAGGAATCCCACGAATCCGATCCCCCGGACATAAGGAACGGCTTCAAAGAGTTGGATGCCCTTCTGGGGCATCTGCCCCTGGACGACAACAACGCTGTCTTCAACCTATGCTGCCGCCTCTGCACGGCATATGAGCAAAAGGCGTTCCTCGACGGTCTCCACTACGGCGCACAGCTGATGATGGAACTGAAAGAAAAATAACCACACAAAGCAAAAATACACCTTGCTAGGATGGCTTCTCGGCAAGGTGTATTTTCTATGTAATTCGCAATATATGGAACAGCCAGTTTTAGGGGACAATTTGAGCCGTAAAGAATACTGCTTATGTTTGGCTTTGTGTGATTTATTGAAATTTTACATGAAATTTGCAGGAATTCCTAGTATTTTGTAGAAAGATGTGGTAAAGTATATTTTGACGGAGTATATCTGTTCAAATCGGGGTATGTGTTCTCTGATATAATCAATGCATACAAAAGGGAGTGACAAAAGAGAGAATTTATTTTTGACAACACACAAATTTTTACAGAGAAAGAAAGGTAATTAGTATGGGCGAATATTTAGGCTTTATTACAATTAGAAATCGGTATGTAAATTTCAAACCACTATTCGAATATGTCGATGATGAATTCCGCCGTATGACCTCATATGATCGGCAAGCACTTCTGCCTGAATCACAATTTGAGGATATAAACTTTTACTGCGAAGACGGCCATGACGAGGATTTCTTCGTAGACGGAGAATACTGTTTACTGACCCTTGAGGACGAAGATTTAGAGGACAACATTTCCTACGGAGTCAGAAACCCAACCGGCTATAAGATTAACATTTCACCCAAAATGGATAACGGCGAAATCCGTTCCCTCAGTGAGGTGAACCGCTATCTCCTGCTAACCAAGTCAAGATATGACGGTTCATACAAAACAAATCCCAAACTGATTATCAAAGATTCCTGTGTTTATGCCGGACTCAAGGTAGTTATTCTTGATGAGGATAACCCTAACACTGTTATAGGTCCTTTTACAGTTGAACAATCTGATGGTAACGATGCACCATTTATTCGTACAGGACTCCAGGCGCAAAAATATATCCTTTGGGGATACAAGTACCCTACATATTTGGATCAGTACGGTATTAGTCTTGGTCGCTACGGAGATCAACGCACATATATAAAAGTTGACGATAGTGTATGCACTAGAGTTCCGATTGATGTTATTACCAAAGCGCAATTGCTGACCGCTTTTAGAGATGCAATTGGCCAAGAGTATTTTGTCGACGGAAAAATTGATTTGTCACAGATTGATGCTTTGTTGAAGGCCCAGGAAAGTTCGTTGTTTGTAGGGGAACAAATTCCTGAAGCTGTGCAAACTGCGCGTTTTGAATCTCTCAGCAATCTCCTTACCGACGAAGAGAATTTGAATGAAACCTTTGGATTCATATCTTCGACAATTACTGCTCTTTTGGAAAAATACCAGGGAGACCCACAGTACAATCACTTAGTTGAAAGATTGGCTAACGATCCTGATTTTTTGTCCAGGATTCAGCGGTTCCATATTATTTCGGAAAAAATAAAAGCCGAGGAATCCAAATTGCGCGAACTAAGTGGCCAAGTAGATGCACTTCAACAGCAATTGGCACAACAGCCTCAAAGGGAATATGCAGAAGGCTTGCTTGCGGAATACGAAGAGAAAATCCAAGAACTTCGCCGAGAGAAAGCTGCCCTGGAAGCAGACATCACCTCCCTGTTAGCTTCGCATAAAGAATTCAGTACTCTTGCTGAACTTGAGCAACAAGTTTCCCATAGAAAGTTAGAGCTGCGCGATATCGAAAGGGATACGGACGCCCTCGATAGAAAATTAGGACGAATCTTCGATGATGCCGCAGAAAAGGCTGCTAACTTTGCCTTTGACGGAATGCTCTTCAATAAGATGCTCCGCAAAGCAGCAGAATGGGAAAATGCCCAAAATGCTGCAGACTATAGCGCTAAAGAAACTGCATTCATGCAGATTCCTCTTTCTAGCGTAACCGGAGCAGACTTGATTGATCATTTGGTTGCAGAAATCCAAGCTTTGCGACCTAACTATGACCGTAACACAATTCTGAATATTTTGATCTGTTATACGCAGGGTTTCCTTACTGTTTTCTCGGGAGAACCCGGCACAGGTAAAACTTCAATCTGTAAAATCCTGGCATCCGTGTTGGGATTATCGGTACCCGAAAAAACACTTCCTGCCTTTGCGGATGGATATGTTCCCACTCGTTTTATTCCCGTTTCTGTCGAGAAGGGTTGGACGACCAAGCGTGATTTTATTGGCTATTATAACCCTCTCACAAAGTCCTTTGATCGCAGCAATAGAAGAATATTTGATGCGTTAAATATCCTTGATATTGAGGCAAGAGGGACTGGCGCTGATTTGCCTTTTGCTATTCTTTTGGATGAGGCAAATCTTAGCCCGATGGAGTATTACTGGGCTGACTATATGAACCTGTGTGATGAACTGGACTCCAATAGTGTCATCAATTTGGGAGATAATTTCTGCTTCAGCGTTCCGACGAATCTAAGATTTGTTGCTACAATTAACAATGATGATACTACTGAATCGCTGTCTCCTCGTTTGATTGACAGAGCGTGGATCATTAGATTGCCCAAGGCCCGTTCGGGAATGGCAAAACCCGTCAAGATCCGGACATCTGGCGATATGATTGCTTGGAGTGCGTTGGTTCACACCTTTGGCACATCCGAACAGAATTATACAGAAATGAGTGGTGTTGCCAAGAGTATTTATGAAGAACTACTCGGTAAGTGCAGAACAGCCAAGATTAATGTCAGCACTCGTGTGGACAATGCCATTCGTATGTATTGGTCTGCTGCTCAACGGCTTTTTGAATCTTCTGCTGATACAGATGCTTCTATTTCTGCGTTGGATTATGCTGTTGCGCAGAGAATCCTCCCACATATTGACGGCAGTGGTGTGAACTTCGGTGAACGGTTAAAGGAAATCCAACAGTTTTGCAGTGACAAAAATTTGCGTCTTTCTGCAGAAATTTTACAAGAGATTATTCATACCGGTATCGACTCCATGCAGTATTATCATTTCTTTGCATAGGAGTATGAATTATGAATGAATTAATCTTGCGGCTTTTGCCGGATCATGGTGATCCGCAGGATCTGGTTCTTTTAGATCATCAAACAGAAAATTCGATACTCGATACAGCAAAGCTATCCACATCGTTCGTATTCTGTGACCATAAATATCATGCACAACTGGTAAACCTGAATGAGCCTATCGAAAATTTAAGATTCTTCGTCAACGGAGAACCTGTCCGCATTAATTATTCATCAGATAGTGGGAATATTACTTTTTTTGATGACTCATTTGGTGCGCGAATTTTCCAGGAATGCTATGGCTTTGTGCAGATTACTCTTATCTACAACGATGCTAGTGGCAACCAGTGTTTCCGCGATACGGAATATATTCAAGTCATGGTACGGAAAGGTCGTCAAAATGATTCGGTCCGTCGCATCACTGAATATGTATACACCCAAAATGCGGAATTGCTTTACGGAAAGTCTTTGCCTCGGGAAACTGCTGGATTAAAAGACAACGCAAAAAAGACCCTCGAGTCTCGAATTCTTCTGCTTGAACGCATCGCAGTTGTTTATGAAGAAAACTATCGTTATTTCAAAATAAACTGCAGATTTAAAACAATCCCTCACGAACGAGTGGATCATTTTGAAAAACTTCAGTATGTTTCTAATAATACGCTGCAATACATTGCTCAGCATCCAGAAGAACTTCAGCCTGTTCACTATTCTACCGGCATAAAGGTTGGCCGTAACTTCTACCAACCGAATAAAACATTGATAACAGATAGTGTCAAATCCCTTGACATATACGAAAACCAAGTTGTTGTCGGATTTTTGATGCATCTTAACACTGAAATAAAAAGAATTGAGCAGGAACTAATTTCCATCACTTCTAGCGTTCCGCAACAAGTTTTTGAAACGGATGACTACATTACTTCTTCTTATTTCATATATGCCAATACAATCGCCTCTCTGAAAATCATATTGACGGATGTCGAAAAGTTGAGGCAAAAATACGAACATCTATGTATTTCGTATTCTGCTATCCTTCCAATAAAAACCATTCCCATTACTGGCATACCTCGATTTACACATCTTTTTAAGTCTGTACAGCAGTATCATCAGATTTATCAGTGTGCAATTTCTTGGTTCTCGTTGGGTGCGTTTTCTTTGAGCGAGGAAAACTTTATGCTTTCGTTCATAAAGATGAGCGCTTTGTATGAAGTATATGTACTAGCTAAGATGATCGCCTTTTTTAAATCAGCAGGATTTGAAGTTGCAGATACAAATCGGCTATTGTATCCCGTATCTGCATCATCTCGATTCCGCAATGCACATTGCAATAATGTATATGTGTTGAGAAAAGATAGCAGTACGGTAACGCTTTACTATCAGCCGGTTATATACAGCACTGATATGAGTTCTTTTAGCGGTGTTGGCCTATACCGAAATACTGCAATTTCTTTTCCTGATGCTGATGCCGGAAGCATAATTCAGAGGAGAACTCAAGATTACAATCCGATGTATACGCCTGATTTCTTGCTGAAGTATGAGTCTGAAGATACTGAAGGCGCTCGATATCTTATTGCAGATGCAAAATTTAGTACGGTTAAAACTGTAAAAACACATCAAGTGGCAAAATTGGCATATAAATATTTATTCTCAATTTCGCCTATTTCTGCATCTGATTCCGTTGTAGGACTATGTGTGTTTAATGGCCAGTCGAATGTTGATGATGATAAAATGCACAATATTTATGATTTCGAACTGGCTAATACAATCTCTCCTAAGGCCGAAATCGTAACATTGACCGAAAATTCTATTGATAATCGTGCGTTGCATGAGGTATTGTTACATAATTCGGTAGGGCTGTATGTAAGCCATCCTCCTCGCAGAACTATGTTGTTGCCAAGGCCGAATCCTTTGCCAGAAGTTCCGAATAGATCTCAACCAATAGAAGAACCTCAAGTGCCTGTTCTTTCTTCTGGTAATACCGCTACAATTCCGGTAGCAACTCCAGTTGAGTTACCTGCCGCTTCTGTTCCTGATGTGGCTGGATCTGCTTCTCCGATAGCTGCCAGCTCTGTTACGGGAATACCTGCAACAGATGCTGTATCTTCCCAAAAGCAGGCGTCAAAAAAGAAGAAGGGTAAATCAGAAAGCAATCCGATGCTGCTGGATATTGCGGTTCTCAAGCTAGATAAGAATACAGCGGCCAGACTTCAAGAATCAGGAATTACAACCATTGGGGATTTAGTGCCAAATCGCAGCAAACATGATTTAGCCGATAATCCTCTTTTGAATCGCAAACTTAGGCGTGAAATTGAGGCTCGGCTGAAAGCGTTGAAGGTTGTGCTGAGTGCAACCCCTATTCCTAAAACGCCAAGTAAACCGATTCCTAAAATTCAAATCCCACAGTTGCCCCAAGAGGATTTGAAAATCGGTGAGTTTGTGCGTTTGGCGTTGAACAACCTAAGCGCAAGTGGTTACGAATTCAAACCTAGTGAAATCGACGAAATGTGCACTCCAGAATGGTCCATCAAAACATTCCATACGCAGAATGCATTCATGAAACGATATACCCCGGGCTTCACTGATAACAAGGGCCCGGATGGGTATGTTCGCTTCTGGAGTGAACCATTTACTTTTGGAGAAGTTCAAGTATTGATTTCCAAGGAATGGTTTGAAGGAAATCAACGTGATTATTTTATGAATTGGTATGGTTCTTTAGGCTAACCCCCAATAAATGAATCGTTGATTTTGCACCTTTGTATTATTAAGTGAGTCCAAATACATATTGAAAAAACCTCGACACGATGATTACGTGTCGAGGTTTTTACTTTGTTATTATACAGTTTCCAAAATATCATCGATAACGTCACGGAAATGAACGACTGAAAGTGTGTTTTTGTTGCATAGGTTAACAAACGATTTAATTTTTTCATAATCTTTCGAAAGACCCAATGCATAATCAATTATTTGTCCACCTTGCTGTACGCATATTCCATAAGTAAAGTCGCTGACGTCGTTTATATTTATCTGAGTTGTTACTAAATTATAGATAGTACCGTTACATTTCTTATTTTCGTCCGGAAAATAGTTTATAACATTTGAATTTGAATTGACTATATTGTTTATTACCTGATAATTTTTCAAAATAGACATATCAAAATTCATTTCGTGGTTTCCGTTGTGGCGTGGTAATATGTACTGCTGCTGTTGATTGTTGTTAATTGTTCTCATAACATTCTTCCCTTTGTTTCATATTTAAACTTTTTTATTGACATTTGTTTTTCACGATGTTATTATTAACCATCATTAAAAAAACAATGTTTAATCTACTATTCTGCTTAATGCGGTTTTCAACTGCAAAAACATAATAATTGTTTTTTTACAAAAAGTTAAGAATCAAATTTAAAATATAAGGGTGCAAATAATTTTATTTTGATATTTTTCTGTAAAAAATAAAATATACTTAAGGAGTCAAAAATGATAACAACATACTTAAATACATTGAAATCAAAGGGAAATTTCACGATTGAGACCATATCAAATTTGAGCGGTATTCCCGAAGCTACGGTTAAAAATATTTTTTCAGGAAAAACAGAGGATCCGCGTTTTGAAACCGTTTCTGCTATTGTAAAAGCCATGGGTGGATCGCTTGACGCAATTTATAGTGTTTCGAAAAAAGACGATGTAGAAGGAAATTCGATAATTACACTTAAAGAATCTTATGATCAAAGATTAGAGGATATTAAGGATCATTATGAGCAAAGAATCAGTGATTTAAAGAAACATTACGAAGAACGTATGGCTGATCAAAAGGAGCATATTTCTACAATTATGCTTGATAAGCGTTGGTTTAGAATAGCAACGTGTATATGTGCGTTTGCGCTTGTTGCTTTGTTTGTTATAGAAATTCTTATACCCGGTCTGGGTTGGTTCCGTTATTAAATTATATTGCGTGTAAATCAATAAAATAACCGTCAAAACTTGAATTTAAGTTTTGACGGTTATTTATATTTGTATAAAAATTGGCGGATTAGATTGCGTTAGATTAACTCAAATTTCACACTGTTTCTATTGTCCATGCTGTGTGCACCAACATAAATAATAAATTCGCCATTTTCAGCAACAAAGTTGCAATCCTTGTCATAGAATTTGAGCATTTCCTCGGTAATTTCGAATGTGACAGTTTTCTTTTCGCCTGATTTGAGGAATACCTTTTCAAATCCTTTTAGTTGCTTTAAAGGACGCGCAACCAGCTTCGCCTTGACATCGCGAATATAAAGCTGCGCTGTTTCGTACCCGTCACGTTTACCTATGTTTTCAATATCAACGCTGACTGAAATGCTTTCACCACGTTTGAGAGTGCTTGACGAAATTGATGGATTGCTATACTTAAATTCGGTGTACGATAGTCCGTAGCCAAAGGGGTAAAGCGGAGTATTCGGTGTGTCGATGTAACGAAGCGTAAACTTGTTAAACTGACCTTCTTCGTGGTCGTGTCCGGTTGCAATATTACTGTAAAACAAGGGAACCTGACCATTTTTTCGCGGGAAGGAGAAGGGGAGTCGTCCACTTGGTGAAGTGTAGCCAAAGAGCATATCGCATATTCCCAAATAGCCCTGTGAACCGGGATACCATGAAACAATAATACTTTTTGCAAGCTTACTTAATTCGCTCAAAACAAGCGGTCTGCCGTTAAATAGTATTACTACAATATTTTCATTTACCTTGCTGATTTTTCGCAGTAGCTCCATTTGAATTTCGGGTATAGTGATTTCGGTGCGGCTACCTGATTCACCAAATAGCTGGTGCGGTTCGCCCATCAGCATAACAACCGTGTCGGCATTTTTTGCGTTTTCGATTGCCTGCTTTTCGTACTGCTGGACATCGTTTTCGCAAGGGCTTTCGGGCTTTTCGAGCAATTCTTCATCGTCGCTCAAATACGGACAACCGATGGAGTAGCTGTATTCACCTTTTAGGTCGGTGAAGCTATTAACCGCCTCGTTTATGTATAATCCGATTTCGCGCTTATCGTGAATTTGCGCCCAGTGGGTAGTAAGGTCGTTGCTGGCAACAAACGGGCCTATAAAAGCGACCTTTTTATCCTTTGCGATAGGCAATAATTCATTTTCATTTTTGACCAGTGTAGAGGATTCGCTGACCGATTTTCTTGCGACCTCGCGATGATTTTTGCGCTCGGATTCGGGAATTGACTCGCTACCTCTGAAATATTTATACGGATTTTCGAATAGACCTAGCTTGTTTTTAAGCTCAAGTATGCGCATAACACATTCGTCAATCTGTTCGATAGAAACGGCACCACTTTCGACCGCTTTGCCCAAATATTTCATTCCGTAGATGCCGCCCATCATATCTATATCAACCTTGTTTTCGATAAGTAACTGGGCGGTTTCGGTATGATTTTCGACAACTCCTGCGTTATAGCACATTTTAGCCGAACCGTAATCTGTTATCGAAACGCCGTCAAATCCCCATTCGTCGCGCAGAATATCTACGTTGGTATGGTGATTTATCGTGGCAGGTGTGCCGTTTATGTTATTGAATGCCGTCATAATCATAGCAACGTTTGCGTCAACGGCGGCTTTGTACGGCGGTAAATAATCGTTTCGCATCATTCGTTCCGACATATCTACGTTGTTATAATCTCTGCCGTCGTAAGGTGCGCCGTAAAGGGCAAAATGCTTCACACACGCGGCGATGGTATCATCGCTTTCCAAGCTATCACCTTGATAGCCCTCGATCATTGCTTTTGAGCATATTGAGGAGAGATAGGTGTCCTCGCCATAGCCCTCACAAACGCGACCCCATCGTGCATCGCGCGAAATGTCAACCATCGGCGAAAATGTAACGTTGATACCGAGAGCAGCCGATTCCTTTGCCGAAATTCGTGCGGTTTTCTTGATAAGTTCGGGATTGAATGTAGCCGCAAGTGCAGGGGAAATCGGAAATACCGTATTAAATCCATGAATAATATCATTCATGAATAAAAGCGGAATTTTACTGCTTTCCAGATGCTGTGCCTGGAGCTTTCTCATTCGCTCGGTGTCGTACATGTTCAGAATTGAGCCGACCGTAGAAATAACGTCATCGACCTCGATGTTTTCGTCAAATATGCCGGTTATGGCTCCATCTTCGCCAAAAATTTGCGGTAATGCCTGAAACATTTGACCGATTTTTTCTTTTAATGTCAAGCTATCCAGTAGCTCTTTTAGTTGTTTATTTGTCATTGGTTATCCTCTTAAAATAATAGTTAGTTCATTTCGACCTGTGCCATTTTTTGTTTTAACTTATCGGCAATTTCCTTGATTTTTGCATTTTTCGGGTCGGAAAGTGTCGGGTCATTATCTAAAATTGATTGAGCGCAGCTTTGCGTTTCGTGAAGAATGTCGATGTCAGCGAAAAGATTGGTGATTTTGAGGACGGGTAGTCCGTGTTGTCTGTTGCCAAAAAAGTCGCCCGGTCCTCGCAATTTTAGATCCTCCTCGCTGATTACAAAGCCGTCATTGGTGTTTTTTATAACGTTTAGTCGCGCCTTTGCAATATTGGTTTCTGCATCGGAAACGAGTATGCAGGTTGATTTGTGCTCACCTCTGCCTACTCGACCACGAAGCTGATGAAGCTGTGAAAGCCCGAATAAATCAGCATTTTCAATCATCATAATAACCGAATTCGGTACGTCAACACCTACTTCGATTACCGTCGTCGAAACGAGTAGCTGAATCTGACCTGATGCAAATTTTCTCATCACGTCCTCTTTTTCGGACGATTTCATCTTTCCGTGAAGGAGCCCTACCGAATATCCTCTAAACTGATTTTTGGACAGTTCATCTTTATAGTTTTCGGCGGCGATTTTGTTACTGTTATCGTCGGCATTTTCATCAGAAACGAGGGGACAAACGATGTAACCCTGCCTACCTTCGTCGAGATGCTTTTTAATGTAGCCGAATGCTCTTTCGCGTATTTTACTGTTAATTACAAAGGTTTCGATTGGCTGACGTCCGGGCGGAAGCTCGTCGAGTATGGAAATATCGAGGTCGCCGTAAATCATCAGCGCAAGTGTACGCGGAATGGGAGTTGCTGACATGACCATTACGTGCGGATTCAGTGCCTTTGCCGAAAGCATTGCGCGTTGGTTGACGCCGAATCGGTGCTGTTCATCGGTGATAACCAGTCCCAGTCGGTTGAATTCAACGTCATTCTGAATTATCGCGTGGGTGCCAACGATGAGGTCGATGTCACCTTCCTTTAATCGCGAAAGGATTTCTGCACGTTTTTTCGCCGTGGTTGAGCCGGTCAAAAGGGCAACCTGCATTCCCGTTTTGAAAAAAATTTTTACAAATGATGCAAAGTGCTGTTCTGCGAGAATTTCGGTCGGAGCCATCATGGTCGCCTGTAACCCGTTTTTTATCGCGGTGTAGCAAACGGCTGCGGCAACTGCCGTTTTGCCCGAGCCGACGTCACCCTGAATGAGTCGATTCATCATAATTCCGTGACTCATATCGTTTACACAGTCACTAATCGCGTTTTTCTGCGCATTTGTGAGCGAGAAGGGGAGCAATTTTTCGAATTCAGCCGTGTAATCGGTTTTTACATTGTACGAGTTGGCAAGCTTACTGCTCTGCTTAATCATTCTCATTCCAAGCTGTAAGCCAAAAAGCTCGTCAAATACTAATCTGCGTCTTGCCTTGTTTAGAGCGGCAAAGTTATCGGGAAAATGAATATTTCTGATTGCATAGTCATATCCGCAAAGCTTGTGTTTATCGAGAATTTCCTGCGGCAAATATTCGTCAAACCTAGCATTCGAAAGAGCGTTTTTGACCGTTTTTTCGATAGCGTAGGTGTTGAGTGAGTCGGTTTGGCGGTAAATTGGTCTAATTTTTGCGTCGTCGGGAGTGAGAATTTCGGGTGACGACATTTCGCGCCAAATCAAGCTGCCGCCAATCTTACCATAAAACAGATAGGTCTCACCGCATTTGATTTTATTCGCCTGATATTTATTGTTAAAAATTGTGACATTCAGCCGCATTCCGTTATCCTCGGCCTTGAATTTGTACAATGTCAAACCTTTGCGAATTCGGTTTTCGGTAGGGGAGGTGATAACTGTGGCCTTCACACAGGCGATTTCGCCGATTTCGGTGTCTTTTATCGGCTTTATCTTGGAATAGTCGATATAATTTCGGGGGTAAAAATGAAAAAGGGCGTCAACGGTATCCACGCCCAACCTGTGAAAAAGTCGGGCGCGTTTATCGCCAACACCTTTAATTGTAGATATTTTGTCGCCGGTCATTTTTTCTTCCCTCCGGCTTATTTAGTTTTTATTCAACAGAGATTATAAAATAGTAAACGGGCTGATTACCTTTTACTGCGCTAATCTCGATTCCGCTTGGCAGCTTTTCTTCAAGCTTGGATACAACCTCTACTGCCTGAGCGTCGCTAATATCTTCGCCGTAAATTACGGTTACAAAGCTGGAATTTTTTGTACACATTTTATTCGTCAGCTTAACGGCTGCTTTAACACAATCCGTTTCGGTGAATGAAAGCTTTCCATTGATCATGGCGAGAATGTCGCCCTCTTTAATGTCATAGCCCTCAAAGTTACTGTTACGAGCAGCGTAGGTAATCTGACCGGTTGTAACGTTATCGGCAGCTTCCATCATGTTAACGGCGTTTTCGTCGTCGTCCGCGCTCGGGTCGAATGCGAGCATAGCCGAAATACCCATCGGTATAGTTCTGGTATGGAGAACAATAACCTTTCTGGTTGCAATCGGCACAGTAAGTTCGGCAGCCATGATAATATTCTTATTATTCGGGAGAACGAATACTGTCTCGGCGGGAGTAAGTTCGACGGCGCGGAGAATATCCTCTGTGCTGGGGTTCATTGTTTGTCCACCGCTAACGAGGGTATCAACGCCGAGGTCGGTAAAGAGCTGTTCAATTCCATCGCCGACACAAACGCTGACAAATCCGTATTTCTTTTCGGGTTTAACGGGTGTATAGTCGTTGCCGCTCGGTGTAGAAATCTTTTCGGGTTCGCTTTCGCGGTCGTCGTGCTTCATGCGCTCGTTCTGGTCGCGCATATTCTCGATTTTGAGATTGACGAGGGGACCGAATTCGAGAGCGTGTTCGATTGCGTCGCCGGGATGATTGGTATGAACGTGAACCTTTATAATATCCTCATCGTCAACTACTACGCAGCTGTCACCGATTGATTCGAGATACTTTCTGAGCTCCAACGGGTCGGTGGTAATAGCTTTATCGCGGTTGATAATGAATTCGGTGCAATAGGTGAAGGTGATTTCCGCATCGGAGCTTGCTGCTGCGGAAAGTGACTTTTCGGGCGCCGAAACTGTGGGTGCAGTTTTACCCTCGATGATGTTTCCGCCCTTGAATACTTCGAGCATACCTTCCAGAATGGTGACAAGTCCCTGACCGCCAGCATCAACGACACCCGCTTTTTTGAGAACGGGGAGCATTTCTGGTGTTTGAGCAAGTGCTTCCTTTGCGCCATTCAGTGCTGCTTCAAATGTTTCGATAAAGTCGTCGGATGTAACCTTTTTGGCTGTTTCTGCGGCAACTCTGGCTACTGTTAAAATGGTGCCTTCTGTCGGCTTCATAACTGCCTTGTAAGCGGCGGCAACGCCCAAGGATAAAGCTTCTGCGAATACCTTGCCGCCAACCTCTTTTTGTCCCTTTAATCCCTTTGAAATTCCACGGAAGAGGAGGGAAAGGATAACGCCTGAGTTACCTCTTGCTCCACGAAGGAAGGAGGAAGCGGCTGTGTCAGCAACCTCTGTTGCCGTAGGGTTGCTCAGACGGCTGAGCTCACGTACAGAGCTGGATATAGTCATCGACATATTTGTACCTGTATCACCATCGGGAACAGGGAATACGTTTAATTGGTCGATTTTTTCGCGGTTGTTTGTAATATTGTTCGCACCCGAAATGAATGCGTCACGAAGAATTTGTCCGTTTATCACTTTTATAAACACTCCCAAAAATTATCGCTAAAATGCAAGGTGTTATTCGGTTTCGATTCCGTCAATGTGAACGGTAACCTTCTTAACCTTAATACCTGTTGTGGATTCGACGGTATATTTAACCTTGTGTACGATGCTGTTTGCAATTGCGTTAATATTTATTCCATAGCTTACAATTATATGAAGATCAACCGTTATCGAGTCAAAGTTACCCTTAACAGTAATACCCTTTTCGGGTGTGCGTCTGAAAAGACCGACAACCTTCTGCGGAATGTTAGGAACCATTCCGGCTACACCGTAGCAGGATGATGCCGCATTACCGATAAGCTTTGCAAAATATGAGTTTGAAATTGTGATTGTACCATTTCTGTTTTCGTAAGAGATCATAATATGCTCCTTTTCTCCGCATTATGTGTAATTTATATTGCGAACGATTTGCAACCTATGCGGATTGATGCAAACCAAAAATTTTCTAATTATTATATATCGGTGTAGATGTCGCTTATGCTGATATTAACGTCCTCAACTGCATTTGAATAAATGAAAACGCCCTTTCGGTTGCAGATGGGGATAATCGGCATTTCGCTGGCACATGCACTAATAACTGTGGAAATATCGGCATTGTTTTCGTAAAACGCGCTTATCATTTCGCTTGTGTATGTTTCACTCGTTCCCGAAATTACGTTCTTTAAAAATACGTCGCGAAGATCCATGTTTTTATTTAGCTTAATCTCGCCGATATAAATATCGTAATCGTTATTTTTAATCATCTCATTGTAATCCTTGAAGCTTTCGGCTTCGGTCACAATGATTTCGATTCCGACCTGTTTAAGCTGCTGTGCGATAAGCTCGGCGGCTAATTTTCGCGAAATATTTTCTTTATTATAAAGCAAAGAAAATGTGATTCTTTCACCCGTTTGGGCTACGTAATAGCCGTCGGTATCTTTACTATTATAACCTAATTGTTCGAGATAAGCAACTACTTGTTTAATATTTTGTTCGGAACTAATGTGTTGAAGCTCGTTTGCTTCCTTCCAATTAGCGGGGAAAATGCCCGTAGCAGCCGATGCAAAACTGAAATATGCGGACTTTACGATTTCGGCTCGGGAAAGGGCTGCGCTGATTGCAACACGCATTTCTGTCTTTGACAACAGAGGGTTGTTCGGGTTCATTCCCAGATAAACAATGTTTGTCAGCGGAATGCTTTTTTGCGTTCCGTTCATTTTCGGAATTGTGTTATCCGAAAATTCGGAATATATCATATCAATAGCGTTAACCTCGACCATGTGCGAGAGCGACTCGTTATCAGGTGTATCAATCAAGCTAATGTAATCAAACTTTGCCTTGCCGTTATAATAGCTTTTATTCGGAATGAGTCTGAAACTGTTTTCGCTATCTATTACATATCGACCGCATCCAATGGGAGGGATTGTTCGGTCGTTAGAGTCCTTTGTTTCGGCAGTTCCGTTTTTAAAAATCGGGAAATCGAGCAGATTGACAAAATACGGGTCGTATTTGTAAAGGTCGAATATAATCGTCTTTTGGTCAAATATCGAACAAGTTTTAATGTTATCAAATTGCGGCTTGTACTTGTTATCGGTTTTCTTTGCCTGGTTGAAGGAGTATTTTACATCGTCAGCCGTCAGTAGAGTATTATCGGTGAATCTGACAGCCTTTAAGGTGACGGTGACACGTTGCTTGTCTATGCTGATTTCGTCAGCCAGATAATATACTGGACTGAAAGTATCGTCGAGCTTGATCAGCGGGTCGTACAGAAGCATACTCAACTCCTGGTTAACCTTTGTTACCGCGATGTATGGATTGAGCGAATCGGTGGAGGAGAAGGGTAGAGCGATTCCAATTTCTTCTCTCTCTCCGGAATTGGTATCAGAAGGAGTTTGGTTTGGGCTTTCACCGGAACCACATGAGGAGAATATAATTGCGCATAACAAAATTATTGAAATTAACCGAATTTTTTTCATGCATTCTCCTCCTTATATTCTTATTTTAGTCCTATTTTACATTATATTCCCGATTTAATCAATAGATTTAGCCCTATTTCAAAAAAACTGTAACAATTGTTGAAATAAGTGGCGTGATATGTTAAAATGTTTATGTATGAAATCCATAAATTCAACTTTGGAGGAAAAAATGAACAGAGTAAAAAAGTGTTTATGTGCTGTTTTATCACTTGTATTGATTATTACTGCGCTTCCGGTTGCTGTTGTCGCTTCCGGTGAAACATCCAGCTATTCATCCAATCTCAGCGAACTCGAGGAACAACTGTACTTAGGGTATAAGGAAATGGCAAAAACCATTTATATACACTCTTATTCCGCTACGTATAATGATCTTTCGGCGGCCATTGATAATGTTCTTAATAATCGCCCTGATACTTTTTACGTTTCAAAGGTTAAGAATTGTTCTATTGCTTCCGATGGTTATGTAACAACTGTTACTCCTGTATATCTCTTTACTGAAGAAGAGGTTGCAGCGGCAAAAGTTAGTATAGATAACTCGGTGAATGCTCTTATCGGTGACCTTGACAGTAGCATGACCGACGTTCAAAAGGTGCTGCTTTTGCACGACAGAATGATTCTCGATATAGCGTATAATGACGAAGGTATTGATAACGATACTTTAACAGAAAACGATTATACCATTTACGGTGCATTCGTGAATAAAAAAGGTATTTGCGAAGCGTATGCAAAGGCGTTTAAATACTGTGCTGATTTGCTTGGAATCGAAAACGAGATAATTCCGTTTTCTAAAATGAATCACATGTGGAATCAGGTGAAAATTGACGGCAACTGGTATAACGTTGACGTTACAAATGACGAGACAGCATCATCGGGTCTCTTTTCTCACGTAGGTCACGGACACGTTCTTTTCTCCGACACCGCCGCGTCAAGTAAGGGCTATATTACTGGATATGCTACTAAAGGAGCAACCGATACTACCTATGATAGCGGTGCTTTTTGGCATAATAGTCTTGCGGCAGTATTTATGGCAGGTGACGTTTTAGCATACTCACTTAAAAATGGTATGATTTGTACATACGATTTCGAAACAAATACGTCAACCACTATAGTTTCGCTTACTTCAAGCGACCGTTGGAAAATGCCGAACTCCGATTTTTCTTACGCTGTTTATTTCATTCGTCCTATCTATTACAACGGATACATTTATTACAATATGCCAAAGGCGATTTGTACCATTCGTCCCGACGGAACGGGTAAGAGTATAATCTATACCTATTCGGTTGACGATCGTCAGATATTCGGACTTGGATATAATAATGGTACCCCCAGCTTTACCGTCAGAAATGGCCCGTATTTAGAGGACCATATCATCCCGCTTTCTCAAACTACAAAGATACTTAAAGCTATCAACGTTACGACAAATCCGGCAAAGACGGTTTATATGAAGGGTGAAGCCCTTGATACCAGTGGAATGGTAGTAACTGCATCGTATAGTGACGGCAGTAAATTTAATCTTCTGGACAGCGATTACACCGTGTCCGATTTTGATTCCACCACCGTCGGAGAAAAGTCGCTTACTGTATCTTACGGAAGTAAGACTTGCCCCCTTAATTTGAGTGTGGTTGATTACTGTGATATTGATATGGACTATTCGTGTACAAGCGCGGATTTGCTCAAATTACAGCAGCATTTCTTTGAAATAAATCTCCTTTCCGATATGGAATTCACATTAGCCGATGTTGATAAAAACGATGTACTCGATTCGGCTGATATTTTGACGCTTCAAACAAAAATATTGGGCGTTTTTTAAACAAAATATATAAAGTAAATTGACAATGGCGGCTTGATGTAGAAATTCAAGCCGCCATTTTGTTTATTTTGTAGAATTGATTTATATATATGTATGTAATTATTGCTTTTTTATGAATAATGTGATAAAATTTACCTATCTATGCAAAGGAGATGCAACAAATGAGTAAACGTATAATTTCTTTATTGCTTGCAATCGTGATTCTCGCAGGAAGCATTGTTTCTGCAACGGCCGCGATTGACACAACAGGCCTTGTTGAGATTACAATGCCTAGCACATCTGACTACTATACCGGTGAAAGCACCAGTATCAAATACGGATGGTTCTGCTGTGACAGCGTTAACTACAATATTGATGAAGAAGGTAATGTTACCAGCTCGGCAGTAAAGGGCGGTGACAGATACTTTGTTTCAAAAATTGCTTATAACCTTAGCGACAAGTTTGAGGTTAGCTTTGGAACCAAATCTGACAACCAGAACCCGAACTCAAATAACAGAATTGTATATCAGCTTGGCGATTTAGCCGTAGCGTTCTTCTCATACGGTTCAGGTACAAATGATAATCACGGAATTTTCCGTTTCTATTACGGTGCTGATATTGCTTCTATCGGAGGCGGCGGTATTTCTTATACCGATTCATCCGATTACCTTATCGGCGAAACCGAAGATATTGGTATCCCGTATCACAAGGTAGTAATTCGCTTTGAAAATGGCACCTTTGAATTTGAAGTTTATAACGATGACACACTCGTTTATGAATTAAGCCATGAAGTTGCCGAATACGATTTCTCAAATGTAACACCGGCTATCCGTGTTTATAAGAGATCTTCTGTTTGGGATAACGGATTGTATATGTTAGATCATATAATCATGGCTAATCTCAACGGTGACACCGTTTCAGAGTCAATCGCAGCTCTCGGTACTGAAATCACCTACGACGATATGATCGCAGTATCGGCAGTTAGAAATTGGTACGATTCTATCTCAGAGGTTGAGCAGGCAAAGGTTACTAATCTTGCCGACCTCGAAGCACTCGAAGCACAGGTTCCTGCTCTCATTGCCGGAAACTTTAATGAAATAATCGGTGCAATCGTAATTGATGATTTGAGACTTGCTGACAAGTCTACCATCGAGGACTATCGTGCCGAGTACGAAAGCTTCACAGATGAGCAGAAGGCATTCGTTACCAATATTGATAACCTTGCTGCCGCAGAAGCAGAAATTCTTCGTCTTATCATCCTAAAAAAGGATACCAACGCAGCAAATATTGTCAATGACGAAATTCTAGCAATGGGCGAAATCACATTTGCAAATTACCTTTATGTAAGCGATGCCAGAAAGTCGTACGAAACTCTTACCGCTCAGGGAAAGACACTTGTTGCTGATTATGCCGTACTCACCGCTGCCGAGGATACAGTTGCCGCTCTCAGAAAGTCTGTTAATTTCAGAATGGTTGCAAATATGGTAGCAGAAATTTCTGAAACTGTAACATTGGCTGATAACGATGCAGTATTCAATGCACTAGGCGCATACTCAATGCTCAGCACCGCCGAAAAGAGATTGGTTGAAAATATCCAGGTTGCTATCGATGCAGCAGATATTCTTATTGGATTAGAAACCGAGAATAACACACTCATTTCACCGAAGATTGTTAGTCTCGAACTTATTGGAAAGAAGATTTCTGCAGGATGGCTTCCCAATGCTGACAACGGCCGTTACACAGACGTACCCGCAGGCGTTACAATTTATGCCGGCGATACAGTAAAGCCCGGTGTATATTGGGAAAATCTCCTTTATAACGTTCAATATAACGAAGATGGCTCGGTTGCTTCTTACTCAGGTACAGGTACCTGTTACAACATTACCACCGGCGGAAACAACTGGTGGGGCCATAGTATGCAGCCGCTTTCAAATGGTGCTTGCCGTAACGTTTCAGTTGGCACCTTGAATCTGTATCACTCAAATATCGGTATCCACATCGCTCAGGTTGAGGTTAAGGAACGTCCGACATACGAATATAACGAGCTCTTTGATGTTTCGATGAATGTTCGTACAATGATCGAAGCTCTTCCGAAAGAATATAGCAAACTTACCGAAGATGATCGTTACCTCGTAGAAACAGCTAACGAAGCGCTCGATACAATTGACGTTTACGATCTCGACGAAGTTCATAATGTTCGTTATCTTATCAATTGCGAAAAGGTTCTCAACGGCGCTACAATCGAAGATGAAGAAAACACCTTCGAGTCTAACATTGCCGGCGATATTACAAAGGATTTCGTTATCAATAGCTTAGACCTTCTTTCACTTCAGTTGCACATTCTCAACATCAATCAGGTTATTGATGCTGACCGTTGCGATTTGAATAGCGATGGTGTTGTTGATTCAGCCGATATGGTTGCTCTCCAAATGTACATTGTTGGCCTTTCATCTTTCATTGAATAATTTTAAATAATAAAAAATGCTCTGGTTAGCCAGAGCATTTTTTTATGTTTATTATAATTTCTTATCCGTTTCAATCGAGTCCTTGAATACGTAATATCGCTGATACAAATATTCTAATACGAAATTCAGTATCATATTGAGCGCGGTTATTAGGTATTCGTTATATCCCATTTTGTCGGCTAAATAGTATTCTAAAAGGGTTGATAACGGGGTGAACACAGCATAGAAAGCGAGTGTTTTGAGCATTGCAATCGGCAGGTTGTTTGCCGAGTGAAAGGTGTATTTTCTGTTTAAAGTAAAGTTCCACACAACCGAAAGTACGAGTGCGATTAAATAACATGGCCAATAGGAGAAATCGGCAAATTCATTTAACAGTGTAAAGGTGAGAATTTGGATGATTCCCGCGCTTATCGAGAACAGGGTGAATTTAACCGCCCTCAAAATCTCTTTTTTATTAGACATATATTTTCTCCTTGCGCAATTTTTTCATATTATAATTTATAAATTCGCATTATGCAAGATAAAAAAACAGCTCTCGGTACATTTTGACCGAGAGCTGAAACTATTTATTTTACAATCAATAGTTTTCTGCGTGGATTTCAAAGAAGCTCTTTGGATGTGCGCAGGTGGGACAAATTTCGGGTGCCTTTGTACCAACGACAATGTGACCACAGTTGCGGCATTCCCAAACCTTTACTTCACTCTTTTCAAACACTGCGGCAGTTTCTACGTTTTTGAGAAGGGCTCTGTAACGTTCTTCGTGATGCTTTTCGATAGCGGCTACGAGACGGAATTTTTGAGCCAAATCCTTGAATCCTTCTTCTTCGGCAGTTTTGGCAAAGCCCTCGTACATATCGGTCCATTCGTAGTTTTCGCCTTCTGCAGCTGCGGCAAGGTTAGCGGCAGTATCGCCGAGACCTTCAAGCTCTTTGAACCATAATTTAGCGTGTTCCTTTTCGTTTTCGGCTGTTTTCAAAAAGAGTGCGGAAATCTGCTCATATCCCTCTTTTTTTGCAACAGAAGCGAAATATGTGTATTTATTTCTGGCTTCTGATTCGCCTGAAAATGCGGCTCTGAGATTCATTTCGGTTTTAGTTCCTGCGTATTTATTCATAACTAATCGCTCCTTAATTTTAATTTGTTTGTATTATACAATATGATTATTTGATTTTCAAGCGATTTATATTCATTTAAAGTGATAATTTTATCTTTTTATCAAAAAATAAGTGTAAATTTATATTTTAGAGGTGCAATAAATGTGTACTGCATTAGGATTTAAAACCGATTTTGGCTGCTTTTTTGGTAGAAATATGGATTTATCATATTCGTTCAATCAATCACCGATTTTTTTAAATAAGGGATTCCACTACCTAGACCCCGTCACAAACAAAACGGTCGCGCTTAATAGGTCGATAATCGGAATGGGCACTGTTATTGATAACCATCCAGCCCTAGCGGAAGGGATGAACTGCGACAGACTTGGCTGTGCGGGACTTAACTTTTCCCGTTATGCATATTATGAAAAAAACACAGTTGACGGCAAAATAAATTTAGCACCATACGATTTTATTTTATATATTTTATCTAATTTTTCGTCGGTTACTGAGGTTAAAGAAAATCTACCATCAATTGAGCTTGTCAGTATCCCGATAAATAAAGATACTCCGATTGCCACACTTCATTGGATGATATGTGACCGAACGGGAGCATCAATAGTTGTCGAAAGGACAAAAAGCGGCTTAATTTGTTACGATAATCCAGTTGGCGTGATGACAAATGATCCACCTTTCGATTGGCATTTAACCAACCTGAACGAATATATTAAAATCAGTCCCTTTGACTGCAATCCGACTGCGTGGAGCAATCATCAACTAAAAGGACTTGGTGTCGGAAACGGTGCCTTGGGATTGCCGGGAGATTTTGAGTCGGTATCGCGGTTTGTTCGAGCAGCGTTTTTACGCGCGAATTTGCCTCAAATGGATAACGAAAACGAGGCGATTTCGTTATTTTTTCATATACTTGATAATGTCGCTATGCCAAAGGGAAGCGTAATTGTAGAAGGGAATAAAGCATCGTACACCCTTTATTCCTCGTGCATGAATCTAGATAAAGGCATATATTATTTCAGAACCTATCAAAATAGTAGAATATCGGCAATAAATATGAATAACGTAACTACGGACGTGATGCGGTTTGATTATCCCGTTAATCAGGATATAAACCACCTGAATTAGTAAGTTTAAACGCCCAAAAATTCTTTGATTTCGCCAATCTTTTCGGTTGCAATTTTTCTGCCGATTTCATATACGATTGTCAGTACTTTCGGGTCCTTTTCGGTCCTCTTAATTGGGAGGGCGCTTTCGGGACGAATGACTAAAACTGAGCCGTCCTTTTCTCTTTTATCGACGTATTCGAGGGTTTCGTTATAAGCTTCGTGTCGATTTTTCATAATTTCAATTAGCTTGGGGTATTTTTTGTATTTCATTTTTACGAGCGGTACAATGCCGCTCTTTTTCTTTCTGTACTCCTTCGGTCGAGTGAGGATAACAATGTTTTTGTCATATCCCAGATTTTCAAAAAAGCGCAGGGGAATGGCATCAGAAATTCCGCCGTCAAGCAATTTTAGTCCATCTATTTCGACTATTTGCGATACCATCGGCATCGAAGCAGACGCTCTTATCCAATCAAATCCGTTTCCTTCACAGGCGGTAAAGTTATGATAAACCGCTTCGCCTTTTTCAATATCGGTGCAAACGACAAAAAAGTCCATCGGGTTTTTCTTATAACTGTCAAAATCGAATACGTCATGTTTAAGCGGTACTTCATTGTAACAGAATTCGGTGCTGTAAAAGTTGCCCGTTTTTAATAGTACGCCCAAACCGCCGTAACGTTTATCGTTGCAGAATTTGGTATTATAGCGGAGAACGCGACCAATTTGCTCCGATTTATAATTACAACCAAAGGCGGCACCTGCCGAAACACCGACAGCACCGTCAAAAATGATTCCGTTTTCCATCAAAACGTCGATAACACCCGCGGTAAACATACCGCGCATAGCGCCACCTTCTAAAATGAGCCC
>JAFOCB010000110.1 GCA_017381515.1 Clostridia bacterium
AGAACGGCATAGAAGCCCGAATGCTTTCCGAGCAGGTAGTTTGCGCTTTCGTATACCTTGTCTATCTCACCGCGCGAGTAGGCAACCTCGGCTTCAAACAGCACCTGCGCCTCGTGGTTATAGGAAAGACTCTCGCCAACCGCGTCGGCTGTTCCGGGCGTATTGTAAAGGTCACTCATATAAAGGAACGGCGTTTTGCGAGGAAGTGGCATATCCTCATTCACAAGAGAGCGACCTGCCTTTGTTCTGCCGTCTACGGGCTTTTTTGCGTTCTTCGGAATCATCCAAGCGCGACCAAATCTCGTTGCTCCCTCAATCTTACCCTGCGCACAAAGTGCCTGTACACCTCGCTCGGAAAGCCCCCACATTTTCGCTACTTCACATATCTTTAAGTACTCCATTTTGCACCTCGAAATACCAATTTTGTATTCTTCGTTTATCCGCACAATACAAGGTGTATATACTGCGGATATCCGCATAATATTATACAACTTTTTGGAGAGGTTGTCAATAGATTTTTCGCCATTCCCTATCCACTGTTGAATTATGTTGGATTGTATGATATAATAGAGATAGACTTAATCGAAGGAGGTAACTTTCATGAAAAAGGATCTCTTAAGTGAGAATGAGGTAATCGATGCTGTAGTAAAATATTTCAATACTAAGGGACGAACCGAGGTAAAGAAAGTGGTATCTCGAGCCGATGCATCTCAAAAAGAGCACGGCGTTGATCTTCAAATTAAATTAGCCAATGCTAAAGGTAATGGCAACAAATATTTCATTGAAGCCAAGGGAAATAAGCGAGCTGACGGAACAGCTATGCGCTCTACGTTCAATACAAATTTTAGGTGGGCAATCTCTCAAATCATATTGAGAATAAAGGTAGATTCCACCAAAAACAATTACATATATGGCATCGCAATACCGGACTCGGAGATTGAGCGTGCCAAAAATTTGATACGCGATAATTGGGCTCTAAAAACTCTCAAGATTCGTTTATACGGTGCTCGCCACACCGAAAACGGCAATCTTGAAGCCATAGAATATCTCCCATCGGACATCTATAATTAATTCGAATTATTCACAAAATATTTCTTGACATATCGTCGAAAAAAGACTATAATATAAGTATTCGAAGCCTCACAAAAACGTGAAGTACATAGTTTTTTGATACATAGTTTTGATGCATACATGGTAAAACTATGCACCAAATGTACATTTTTCAGGCACGACGATATCACTCAAAAAGTGCACAATAACGTAAAATAGCAGACGATAACGTGAAATAATCCACGATAACAGGAAATATTTCCAGTTTTTTCCAATTTGGGGTGGTAGAGGCCGCAAGTTCAAGTCTTGTCACTCAGACCAAAAAAGCATTGGAAACACTACGTTTTCAATGCTTTTTTTCTTATCCTGTTACGCAGCTTTTCGGCGACTGCTACACAAATTGCTACGCAGCTGACGGTCAGCTGCCGACGACGAATGCCCTCGTAGCGCCCCGAAAGAGCGACCGACAGTTCTCTATTGTAG
>JAFOCB010000111.1 GCA_017381515.1 Clostridia bacterium
ATGCCCATCATTGCGCCAACGCCGCCGTCCAAGAACCAGCATTCATTATCACTCATTGTGATATAAGCTGTACTTACGCCTGAAAAGTTATTCTTATTAAACGAACCGGAGTAGCTGTTAAGAACTGATGAATGAGCTGTCTGGAAATTGGTATCAATCGTTGGTGAAACCGAAACTGTTCTAGCTGCGGTTTTGGTCAGGTCGATGCCGGATTCATTGACAAGCCATTCTGCAAATGCTTCACCCATGTACTGATGTCCGGTAGGATTCGGATGAAGTTTGTCAACAAACCAATCCTCGTGATCCTTTGTAACCGAGTACATATCGAATACAACTGCATTGTCATATTTTGCAGCTATTTCCTGAATCCATTCAGCTTTTTTTCTGATGGTTTCGTCGGTCCATTCAGGGTGATAGTTCCACGGGGGTAAAACGAGAACAAGCTTTGTTCCTTCGAAATTTACAGCGTCAAGAAGTGCGCTATAATCGGTAATAAACTGTTGATGGCGTTTTTCAAGACCTTCGCCGGTGAACATTTCGAGGGTGGTGTTATCACGGATATACTTTGAGTCGTTTGTACCAAGCATCATTACTACGAGGTCAGCTTGATTATACTTTGAGTAGGTGAACTGGTTCTGACCCTTGTAGCTGGTACCGTAACCTGTACCTGTATATGCCGCACCTGATGAAACGCCTGCATTGTAGCAGTCAAATGTGTTACCTAAAATGCCGTTTGTAACGTGCACCCAGGTTTCGTTATGCTGAACGAGAGCACCCTGTGTGATGGAGTCACCCATAAAGGTAATTCTGTACGGGTCAACAGCATTTGTGAGGTCGGCATCTATCGAGCGAATGGCCATAGCACCCTTACGGTTGATGATGATATTGCCGTCCGGCTTTTCCGGATCGAGTTCGCAATATGTATTTGTTGCTGTCTGGATAGGGTTAAAGTCGTAGAACTTGCCATTGAGGGTCTTTCTATCCTTGATAGTTTTGTCCATGGGAACAAGCTCTGAATAGTAGTATGTATTTGCATCTATAAATGGTATTACTCTACCATCAACTGTAACCTCGATTGAAGTGTATGTAGCGGTATCCTCAAACTTAATCTTGAAACGATGCCAATTTATAGTATCGTAAATACCATTAGCTCCTCCCGGAGAGACAGATGAAACGCTCTTTTCATCAACCTTCCTGGCGATATAAACCGTCTTTCCGCAAACGCCAATCTTATAGCCGTCAGAATATGCTGCATCTTCTCTGAGGTTGATTGACCAGTCACTATTTGACTTTACGTCAAATTCGATGGTTTCGTTGAGAAGGGCTGAGCCAAAATCTCCGCGTACTCGACGAGTGAAACGGGTTGAACCGTCGGACATTACCTTAGTATAGTCATTGTAGATGCCATCGGCTGTTTCGTCCCAGTAAGCGGTGTCGAAAAGATGACTCGGCATATTTCCGCTGTCCTTTGTCACTTCGGCTGCCGAAACGCTAATGCCGAAAAGACACGACATCATCGATACAAGCATGAGTACCGAAAGTACAGCTGAAATCACTCTAAATAAAGCGGTTTTCATAATTTGTTTTTCCTCCTTGATCCTTTCATAAAGCACTTTCTGCTTTTAATGAAAACTTTACAAGTATATTATATCATTCACAAAAATATCATGCTACCATTAAATTGTTATATTTTTTTGCTTTTTTGACTTGTTTTTTTCAATAAGATGTCTATTTCGTACAACAAAACAAGCACAGTAATGTGCATAACCAACAAAAAACGGTCAAAATGTAATATTTTCCAATATTTACATCATCGTCATACAAAGGCGATTTAACACAATGGTAAAATAACCCTTTACCCATAAAAAAAGACACGCTATGCGGAATACACAACGTGTCTTTATTTAAGTTATTTTAAGCGTTTTACTATCGTTCGACCTTATTGAGCGGCAACGGTTGTTGCGCTGAATACGTCGGAATAGATTGTATGCTCGTTTCCAAGCTTATCGAGATAGGTAAGGTAGGAAACAACGTAAACTGTGATTGCCGAGCCGTTCTTTGCCGAAAGAGTAAGTCTGAACTGGCCGTTTGCCGAAGTTGATGTGGCGGTCTTTGTAAATACTGTGCCGCCAATGTTTTCGGTTGTGAGTGTCTCTGCCTTTGTTGCATCGGCGGTATAGATTACGCCAGATTCAACAACAGTGTAGCCGGTCGGTACTGTACGCTCGGTGAGGAAGGTTGCCTTTGCTCCATTTTGAACCAAGGTAACGTCGGTAACGTCAGTAACCGGCTTTGCTTCTGCGTACGATTTTGCAATAACTGCAACGAGATTTACATCCGCGCCAACGTAGAAGGTATATACCTGCTCATAGCTGATGATTGAATCATCGTTATTAGATGCGGCATTATGCCAGCCGTAGAACGCCTCGTCATCGCCGAGAAGCGAATTGTCAAAGGCAACTGTAACCTTTGTATTATATGCAAAGACGTCGGATTCAACTCCGCCAACAGTACCACCTTCGACAGAAACTGTGTACTGTGCATCGTCCTTTGCACTAATTGCTTTGATAACGACGCTCTTGTTAACAGTAAGCTTTTCGCCTGCGTCCATAGCTGCGCCGTTTACATCCCAGTACAATGCAGTGTAACCATAGGTATTGGGCAATGCGGGAAGGGTTAATAAGGTGCCTACTACAACCGTCTGGGTGCCGGTGACAACTCCACCGCGACCAACGAATACGATTGTAGCTTTGGTAGCATCGGTAACAAAGAATACTGCGGTATATTTAGTATTTAATGTAAGGGTTGCCTTGAATGACGGCTCGACGGATGCGATATTGCCAAAGGAATCGAGCCAGTAACCGAATTCGTATCCATTATCTGCTTCGGCTGAAAGGGTAACCTCCTCGCCTACCAAATAATCCTTGTTATAATCGTAAGCTGCGCCGTCAATGTAATAGTTTCCACCCTGCTGTGCGCTAATCTGCATATCTGCGTAAGCACAGAATTTTTCGAACACGGCTTTTATAACAATCTCGTCTTCGGTAATGGAAAGCGGATATTCGAGGTCGGTTGAAAGCTTGTTTCCTTCGCCGTCAACCCATTTTGAGAACATATATCCTTCGGTGTCGCAAACGGCTTTGAGCACAATGTTTTCACCGATATAAAGCTTATTGTCTGCGTCAAGAATTACTCCGTCAACCTCGATATGACCATTTTCGGTAGCGGTGATGTCGTAATTACCAACAATGGGGTCGGCAGATTCGACAACCAAATTATCCCAACGGCAGTATGCCTCGGATTCGTACATGGTCATTGCCAGTCTGAGATTGTCAAAGCGGTAGTCGGCAGCAACAGGATTGTCCAAATCCTTTAAATCGACGTTACAAATGGTGAAATTATCATTTGTACGAGTAATCTTTAACTCTCCGCGCAAATATTCAATCTTATAGATTGCGTCAGCGAGGAAGTTATTTGCCGCTACGGGTTCGATTACATCTATATTATTGTATAATACACGGTATCCGCTGACGTAATTTGAAGTAATGCTATTCTTGAAATGATACATCTTGAGCTCGATATTGCCGATGGTCATATTCGAGTAGCGATGCTGTCCTGCCGCCCACTTGGTTGTTGCGGGGTCAATAGTCTTGCTCGGGGTGGAGGGCTGCTTATACTGGAAGGTAACCGACCACTTTGAGCCCAAGCTATATTTATCATTACTGATTGCGCCCATTATAGCGGCAACGTTGGTATCCTTTGTCTGAATGTAATTGTCGCCAAGGTCAACGTCATTGCCGGATGAAACAATGCTGAAATTGTTTTTATTAAATGTGCCTGAATAGTTATTGATTACAGTGGAGTGTGCTTCCTTGAAATCGGAATTATCAACGGGGGAAATATCAATTGTTCTGGCGGCAGTTTTATCCAAGCTGATGCCCGAGTCGTTAACAAGCCATGTGGCAAATGCCGATGCCATATTTTCGTATCCGGTTGCGTTCGGATGGAGCTTGTCATCGAGCCATTCGGGTTTATTCTCGGTTACCGCGTACATGTCAAAGAGAACTGCGTTGTCATACATACCAACCAATTCTCTGACCCATTCGCCCATCTTTCTGATGGTTTCGTCGGTCCAGTTCTGAATACAGAGCCAGGGCGGTGTAACGAATACGAACTGTGTACCCTCGTAATTAACTGCGTCAACTAGGTCACTATACTCGGTTAACCATCTCTGGTGCCATGTTTCGAGCTCGTCACCGGTGAACATAACCTGATTGCTGTCCATAATGCATCTGGAATCGTTTGTTCCGAGCATAACAACTACGAGGTCAGCACGATTTCCCTTTGCTGCGACAAACTGATTCTGATGAACGTAGGTCTGGTTACGGCCAATTCCTACGTAAGCCATGGTACCGGAAACACCGGCATTGTAACAGTCGTAGTTATAGCCGAGTAATTCATTTACTTCGTGAGACAACGTCTGATTATGCTTAACTGCAACGCCGTGGGTAATCGAGTCACCGATAAAGGTAATTCTGTACGGGTCGGTAGCATTTGTGAGGTCTGCATCAACCGAACGAAGATACATAACTCCTCTGGGGTTGATGGCTGCGGTCATTGCTGTCTGTGCAATCTTTTCGGGATTGATTTCGATATATGTATTGAGTTCGCGACGAATCGGGTCAAAGTCATAGAATTTGCCGCCGAGTGTCTTTCTTTCGGTTACAACAGATTCTAGAACGTTAATATTCGAGGAGCTGTATATAGCGTTGTCCACGAAAGGAACCGGCTTATCGTCGATTGAAACTTCGATTGACGTATAGTCGTCGGTATCCTCGAATGCGATTTTTACACGATGCCACTGAGACGGGTTGTAAAGGTCGGAATAAGCAGGATCACAAACCGAGGTAGCAAGAATTGTAGAGGTGTCGGTAATTCTGGCTATGAAAAGATGCGTTCCATTAAAACCTACTCTGTATCCGTCGGTGAACAACGAGTCACATCTGAGTCCTACTGCCCAATCGTTAGGTGATTTTACTTCAAACTCGATGCTTTCGTTCATAAGGGTTGTGCCCAAATCACCATATACAAGATAATTGAAGCGGGTGGATTTATCGGGCATTGCCTTTGTAAATTCCTTGTAGCTACTCTCCCAGTATGTAGTGTCAAAGATGTAGGTAGGCATATTTCCGCTGTCCTTTGTCACCGTGGCTGCCGAAACGGTAATGCCGAAAAGACACGACATCATCGATACCAGCATGACAACCGAAAGCACAGCTGAAATTGCTCTGAATAAAGCGGTTTTCATTATTTTATTTCCCCCTTGTATTTTTTCACAAAGTTTTTTTACATTGCGTAAATAATTCTACAATTGCATTGTATCACACAAAATAGTGGCATGCTACCATTTTTTTGTCATTCCTTTTTGGTTTTTTGCCCAGTTTTTTTGCACTATGTTAATTTTAAATAAATTCGCTGACAAAAATTTATATATTAACACAATAAATTATTCTAAAATTACAATTTTTTGATATTCGTGCAATTTTTTGCGATTTTCAAGGTTTGAGCATAGATAACAAAAAACAGTAACAAAATCGCAAGATTTTGTTACTGTTTTGCTTCCGTTTTTCCCTGTGGTTTTACGAAATTCTGCTTTACTATTACATTATCATAAGTCTTTTTGAATCTTACCCTGCCCGAAAAGACATTTTCGCAATTCTCACATTTGAAATTCGCTCTGAACGCATTGTTCACGAATTTCCATTTGCTAATCCGCTTCATCGGCTTGCCGCAAACGTCGCAGTTGAATTTCATCTTTTCCCTGTCAATCTCGGGATTATTCAGGTCGCTGATGTAGTAGGATTTAAAGTCGAGGCGCTCGTAATACTCTTTCTTTGTAGTATCGACAATGTACTTTTTGAGCGCCATTTCATCAAAGGTAAGCCGAAACAAATCAGCGCAAGCGAGAACGTCACCGAGCGCTCGATGGGCCTGGTACCTTTCGGGGTCTAGTCCCGCAAATTCCACCGCCGACATAAGCGAAATTTGATTACCCGTGACACCCAACTTTGATTGAACGAATTTCTGCAAATCGGCATACCTTTCGATAAAGTCCATGCGATTCTTGTTCAAAAAAAGCTTTAAATTCTCGCGAATGACGTAGAGGTCGGTATTCGACCAGGTCATGGTCAGCGTATCCTCTCCTGCCCAAGCGGTGTAATCGGCAATCGCCTTTTTAAACGGGATTCCGCTGAGCATATCCTCGTTCGTGATGTGTGTCAAATTCTTTGTTCGGGATGACAGCTTTTTATTAAGTTGTGAGCGGACAAGCTGCTGAAATCGACCTATCTCATTCAGCTGCTCATCAAGCTTTACCGCGCCTATTTCAATAATCTCATTGACGAAACGGGATTCCTTCACGCTATACGCGCTGTTCCATTCCAAATCAAGAATAATATATTTCACGAAATTTTTCCCTTCGTATACCTTTATTTGTTTTTACTTGCGAGTTTCATTCGCTGTTCCTTTGAAAGAATGACCTTACGCAGACGAATCGACTCGGGTGTGACCTCGACAAGCTCATCGTCCTTGATAAATTCAAGTGACTGCTCCAAGCTGAGGGGACTGGGCGGAACGAGACGGAGCGCTTCGTCCGAACCGGCTGCTCGCATATTGGTAACGTGCTTTTTCTTACACACGTTGCAAACAATGTCCTCGCCGCGTGCATTTTCGCCGACAATCATTCCCTCATAAACGGGAACGCCCGGTCCAATGAAAAGGCGTCCTCTGTCCTGCGCCGAGAAAAGACCATAAGAATTGGTTTCGCCGTCCTCATGAACAACGATTGAGCCGTTTTGACGCTCGGGAATGTCGCCCTTGTACTCCTCGTAGCCGTCAAAAACGTGGTTCATAATTCCGTTTCCGTTGGTGTCGGTGAGGAACTGGGTACGATAGCCCATAAGTGACCTCGACGGGATTCTGAACTCGATGTGAGTAGAGCCGCCGTCACGCGTACCCATATTTATCATTTCGGCCTTTCGTGCACCGAGACGCTCGATTACTGCGCCTACATAGCTTTCGGGCACCTCAATCATAAGCAGCTCCATCGGCTCTAAAAGGCGTCCGTCGTCCGAATAGGTGTAGATTACCTTTGGGCGCGATACCTGAAATTCGTAGCCCTGACGGCGCATTGTTTCGATAAGAATGGAAAGGTGCAGCTCACCGCGTCCCGATACCTTAAAGGTATCGGCGGAATCGGTTTCTTCCACGCGCATAGAAATATTTGTTTCGACCTCTTTAAAAAGGCGGTCACGGATATTTCGCGAGGTGACAAACTTGCCTTCCTTACCTGCAAATGGCGAATTGTTAACCATAAAGTTCATCGAAATTGTCGGCTCGTCAATCTTTACAAACGGGAGCGCTTCGACACATTCGGGGGAACAAGCGGTTTCGCCGATATTGATATTTGTAATTCCTGCAACGGCGATAAGGTCGCCGACAGATGCGGTTTCGCACTCCTTTTTGCCGAGTCCTTCGAACTGATAGAGCTTACCGATGCGGACATTGTTTGTAACCGTGCCGTCGGTGTGACACATGGTGACAATTTGTCCCGATTTGACAGTACCGCGCTCTACCCTTCCTACGCCGATTCGTCCGACGTATTCGTCCGAGTCGATATTGGAAAAGAGAATTTGAAGTCCTGCTTCGGTGTCGCCCTCGGGTGCAGGTGCGTGTTCGATAATGGCATCGAGCAGAGGACGCATATCCCCTTCGCGTACCGTCGGGTCGAGGGAAGCATAGCCGTCACGAGCCGATGCGTAGATTACGGGGAATTCGAGCTGGTCATCGTTAGCATTCAGGTCGATGAAAAGGTCGATAACCTCGTCGATAACCTCGTCGGGACGAGCCATCGGTCGGTCAATTTTATTGATTACTACAATCGGCTTTTTGCCGAGGGACAGCGCCTTTTTGAGTACAAAGCGTGTCTGGGGCATACAACCCTCAAACGCGTCAACGAGCAGTAAAACCGCGTCAACCATTTGAAGAATGCGCTCAACCTCGCCACCGAAATCGGCGTGTCCGGGAGTGTCAACTATATTTATTTTGACGTCGTTGTAATAAAGACTGGTATTCTTTGATAAAATTGTAATGCCACGCTCACGCTCAATATCGCCCGAGTCCATTACTCTGTCCTCGACGTGCTCATTCTGACGGAAGGTACCCGCCTGTTTGAGCAGTTTATCGACGATGGTAGTCTTTCCATGGTCAACGTGGGCAATAATCGCAATGTTTCTCAAATTCTGCTGTTTCAAAAATATCCACTTCTCTCTTTTTTCAATAAAACCTATTTATTATATCACACCGATTTTCCAATTTCAACAAGTCTCATACATTATTATATAACTATTATTATTGATTTATTGGCAGTAAGGTGATATAATACTTTTTTAGGAGATGTATTTATGGCAAGAACCAAACTCAACAATCGACTTCTGCCCGACTATACTCGGGGAGAAGAAATTTTTAATATGGTTTCGCACATTGTCGGCGGTGCTTTTGGCGTTATTGCGCTGGTTAGCTGCGTTATCGTAGCCGCCATTAACGGAAACGTCAGCGGAATCGTCGGTGGCTCGATTTACGGCGCGTCGATGATTATCCTCTACACCATGTCGAGCATTTACCACGGACTAAAGCCGAATAACAAAAGCTCGATAGCAAAAAAGGTTATGCAGGTCATCGACCACTGCTCAATCTTTTTGCTCATCGCAGGTACATATACACCCATCGTGCTTTCCACAATTTGCAGGCACAACATCGCTCTCGGTTGGGTCATTTTTGGTGTACAATGGGGTTGTGCTGCGGTTGGAATAACCTTTAACGCAATCGACCTCAAGCAGTATTCCAAATTTTCGATGATTTGCTATCTGGCTATGGGTTGGTGCATCATTTTCACGGGAAAGACCATTCTTACCGCGTTGCCGGTCGGCTTCTGGTGGCTACTTGCAGGCGGTATCGCATATACAATCGGAGCCGTCCTTTACGGCATCGGGCATAAAATGAGATATATGCACTCGATTTTTCACCTGTTTGTACTTTTAGGCAGCATACTGCAATATGTTTGCATACTGCTTTATGTAATGCCTTGAAAATAATAAAAGTAAGAGGTAAATAAAAATGAAAAAATGTGGATTTTTAGCAGAATTTAAAAAGTTCATTATGCGCGGTAACGTAATCGACCTTGCGGTCGGCGTTATCATCGGCGGCGCTTTTCAGGCAATCGTAAACTCACTCGTTAACGACCTTGTTTCGCCGCTGCTCGGTCTCATTGGCGGTACCGATTTTTCAAAATACGCAGTCACTCTCAAGGAAGCTGTTGTTGACAAGGCAACAGGCGAGGTTGTAACCGAAGCTGTTATGCTCAACTACGGTAAATTCATCACCGCAGTTATCAACTTCCTCATTATGGCCTTCATCATCTTCCTTCTCGTTAAGACAATTAACAAAATTTCCGACCTCGGAAAGAAAAAGGAAGTGGAAGCTCCTGCCGCTCCTACAACAAAGGTATGCCCCTTCTGTAAGAGTGAAATCGCAATCGACGCCGTTAAGTGCGCTCATTGTACCAGCGACGTAGAGTAATTCACTAATATGATTGGTTACGTTGGCAACAAGTACAAGCTTGCCCTGCGTGGCACCTTTTCGTTTCTGCTTTACAGTGGAATTATAAACATTGTCGGCATTTTGTTTTCATTTTATTTGAAAATAAATCTAGGCAATGACGTTTATCAGCTGCATCACTGTTGGGTATACATAAATATAGCGGAATGGGTTGCCTTTATAATTGCGTTTGGGCTAAAATATGTCGAAAACGTTGGGTACATCGACGATTACGACCACGTTCATTATTACGGGTCGTACCTTCGCTTGATGGCTCTCGTCCTGATATACATATTCATTCCTCCGCTTTTATCACTCGGCGGTGGCGGAGCCGTGTTTTCAACCGTTATAAGTATTTGCTACCAGCCGAATTTATTACTCAGCAACTTGATTAACAACCACGTGCAGTCAAACGACCTGTTAATCCAAGCCGAAAGAATGTTTTATTGGCCGCAGGTTGCGGGGTTGATGGTTACACTGCCGATTAACTTCTTTGCACTGTATCCTTTTTACATACTCGGAAAAAGGAACAGAAAGCGCGACCTTAAAGAAGGAATCGTTTTGAGAATTAAGCAATAGAAAAAGTAAGCGGTCAAGCCGATTGGTTTGACCGCTTTGTTTTATGAGAGAGTTAAAATGTTGACAATACATTCTTTTAGTGATATTCTTTAATTAGCATCTAATTTGGTTTGAACCTCCTTGGGCAATTGGAGCCCTCTGGACGTAAATCAGTTAGGTGCTTGATTTATGCACTTTTTAATGATAATATTTAGGGTACAACTCATAAGGAAACAAATGCTATGAAAAACTTTAACGAAACAAAAAAGCATATTCTTTCATATACTCTGCCTGCGCTTATGTTTGGCGCTCTTTCGGGTGCAGTTTCAGCGGCTGTTGTTACAATATATAAATGGTTTGCAAAAAACTCGGTTGCTATTTCGGAAAAGGCATATCATTTTTTAGGCCAAAACTATGTCTATATCCCGATTGCAATTGTAGTTTTATTGGTTGCGGCAATAATTTCCGCACGAATTTATCGCAGTACACCTAATCTTCAAGGTGGCGGAATCCCCACGTCAATTGGCGCTATGAGGGGGTATTATTCCCTCCACCCGCTAAAAAACACGATTGGAGTATTTTTTCTTTCGCTGGCATCCTTTATAATCGGCATTCCGCTCGGCACAGAAGGTCCGTCGGTTCAGATGGGTGCGGCAGTAGGTAGCGGTCTGGTCAAATCAAGCAGAAAAAAATGGCTTGCATGGGATCGCTTTTCTATGACGGGCGGTGCTTCGGCGGGATTTTCGGTTGCAACGGGCGCTCCCATTTCGGCAATTCTCTTTTCGATCGAGGAAGCACATCAGCGAGTATCCCCGCTCATCGTATTTATTGCAATTGTTTCGGTGCTTTCGGCGAGCATTGTTTCAAACATTCTATCCCCCATTTTAGGCGTTGAAAAATCGCTGTTTTCATTAAGCGATTTTGGCGAACTTTCGCTTGATAAATTATGGATACCGCTTGTAGTAGGACTTTTTATGGGCATATTCGCCCTTATATTCTTAAAAGGTTATAAAATAATAAAGAGAATTTATGAAAAATTGGCGGATCGCTTTTCACAAACAGTAAGGATTTTCGCGGTAATGCTTTTCACCCTCACATTTGGTCTAATCTCATTCTCTTTTGTTTCAACGGGACATCATTTTACCGTTTCACTTTTTGCCTCGTCACCAACGGTGCTTATGCTGCTCGCAATAATCATCCTTCGGTCGGCGCTTACCTTAAGCGCTAATTTGAACGGAATAACGGGTGGAATTTTTCTTCCACTACTTGCCATCGGTGCCGCTGCCGCAGCCCTTTTGGGAAAGGGACTGGTCGCCATTGGAATGGCCTCCGAATACACGACGCTGATACTTGCTCTCGGAATATGCGGTGCGATAGCTGGAATGATGAAAATGCCGCTAACAGCCATCCTTTTTGCAATCGAAGCGCTCGGCCTTTC
>JAFOCB010000112.1 GCA_017381515.1 Clostridia bacterium
CAAAGGCACTCATTTAAGACAGAACATCTGGGGAAAGGTCGCTTTAGGAAGAGGCGGCCTTTCTTTTTTATTATGCTAAAAAATGCAGTTTCGTCAAATTGATAAAGCTGCTTATTTTTATTGATAACACATTTATCGATTATGGTTATATCGATACGCATAATACCGATATAACATTTTAATTATTCCCAAGAAGCCGATCTTGTGTTAAAATATTAACAGTTCGACAAGGAGGTGGCAAATGAACGGATATTCTATCCCAAAGGCGACACTCGGACGGCTTCCGCAGTACCTTGAATATTTGAGAAGCTTACCCGAAATACGCCGCACAATATCGGCAACTGCGATTGCCAAGGCGTTATCGCTCGGCGACGTTCAGGTTCGTAAGGATCTTGCGGTTGTCTCGGGTGCAGGCAAGCCCAAGATTGGTTATGAAACCGATAAATTGATTACCGACATTGAAAGCCATCTCGGATGTGAGAGGCTGACAAATGCAGTTCTCGTGGGCGCAGGAAAGCTTGGTAGAGCACTTCTTGATTACGATGGCTTCGAGGATTTTGGAGTGAAGATCGTTGCAGGCTTTGACTGTAACGAAACGGTGCTTACTAAAGGTACAAAGGATATATTGCCAATCCGAGATATCGAAGTTTATTGTCGTGAACACGATGTAAAGCTCGGAATTATCACGGTAGGGCAAGGCTCGGCGCAGGATGTTTGCGACAAGCTTGTGGAGAGCGGCATTAAAGCGATATGGAATTTTGCCCCGGTTACCTTAAACGTGCCAAACGGAGTACTTCTCAAGCAAGAGAATTTAGCGTTATCCCTCGCATATCTCAACAATCAAATCAGTAAATAATTTTAGGAGGACATATAAAATGGAAACCAAAACTTACGAAATCGTTGACAGTGTTGAAGCACTTCACGGTGCGATCGCTCGTGTAAGAGCGGCACAGAAGGTTTTCGCAACCTATACTCAGGAGCAGGTTGACAAGATCTTCTTGGCAGCGGCTTCCGCTGCAGACAAGGCAAGAATCTCTCTTGCAAAGCTCGCGGTTGAAGAAACCGGAATGGGCATCGTAGAGGACAAGGTCATCAAAAATCACTACGCTGCCGAGTACATTTATAACGCTTACAAGGAAACCAAGACCTGCGGCGTAATCGAGGAGGATAAGGCTTTCGGTATCAGAAAGATCGCAGAGCCTATTGGCGTTGTTGCCGCTGTTATCCCTACGACCAACCCCACTTCCACCGCAATCTTCAAGTGCTTACTTGCACTCAAGACTCGTAATGCCATTATTATCAGCCCTCACCCCAGAGCAAAGAACGCTACCATTGCTGCCGCAAAGCTCGTTCTTGAAGCAGCAGTAGCAGCAGGTGCACCCGAAGGAATCATCGATTGGATCGACGTTCCTTCTCTTGATATGACCAATACCGTAATGAAGGAAGCTGACATCATCCTCGCAACCGGTGGTCCCGGAATGGTTAAGGCTGCTTACTCTTCCGGCAAGCCCGCTCTCGGCGTTGGCGCAGGTAACACCCCCGCGATCATCGACGATAGCGCAGATATCCTTCTCGCAGTAAACTCCATCATCCACTCCAAGACCTTCGACAACGGTATGATCTGTGCATCCGAGCAGTCTGTTATCGTTCTTGAGTCTATCTACGATGCAGTTAAGAGTGAGTTTGCAGCAAGAGGTTGTTACTTCCTCAACCCAATG
>JAFOCB010000017.1 GCA_017381515.1 Clostridia bacterium
GATTTCCTACTATAAGGATAAGACTCAGTGGACCAAAAATATGGTTTGCCGAATCATAGAAAACGAGCATTACTGCGGTGATGAGGAATACCCGCGTATTGTTGATAGGGAAACCTTTGATAAAGCAGTCAAGCAAAAGGCTGAAAAGGGTGGCACCAGAGAAAAAGATACCGAGGAAATCGCCTATCTTAAAGCCACCACTATATGCGATACGTGCGGGAAACATTTTACCCACAAAAGCAAGTATAAGGTGCGTGAGCGTTGGCTTTGCTTAGGCGGGTGTCCTGCTACAACCCAATACTTGGATGACCCGCTGTTGTTTTCAAGGATAAAAACGGTTATGAATGCGGCTATAAATCAGCCGTACCTCATTATGCTGCCAAAGAGAGAAAGCACCTATGTACCGTCAAAGGATGTTCGCCTTAAAGAACGGCAGATAAAGTATTTAATCACACAGCCAAACCCGATGTTCCACCCGATTATGAAGCTGATATACGAAACCGTGACGGACAAATTTTCGGAGATGGAGCTCGACCCTTCCGCCGCTGTTTCGGATGCACTTTATGATTTGTTTTTGGAATATGTGCCTGAGGATGAACAGGCATTGGATATTCCGTTTATGAAAAAGACCGTATCTGCTATTATCATTAAGCCGGACGGTAATATCCGCATCCGCTTTGTTAACGGTAAAGAAATCGGTAATGAGGAGGTGTGCGACAATGGTTGAAACCGCTGAAAGAAGAAGGGTTGTTACTAAGATTCCTGCCGATGCCGGTAAAAGCTCACGCATTGAGTTTGGTAAAAGAATAAAAGTGGCTGCATATTGCCGTGTATCTACCGATGACGAGGATCAGCTTAATAGTTACCGTGTTCAAAAGGACTATTACACCCGTTATATTGCCAACAATGAAAAGTGGGAGTTTGTAGACATATATGCCGACGAAGGTATTACCGGAACGCAGGTCAAAAAGCGTGATGAATTTCTTCGTATGATAAAGGATTGTGAAAAGGGTAAAATCGATATGATCCTGACCAAATCGGTTTCCCGTTTTGCAAGAAATATCGTGGATAGTCTGTCTTTTGTTCGTAAGCTTAAGGCGATGGGTATTGCTATCTATTTTGAAGAGCAAAATATCAACTCGCTCAAAGAGGATAGTGAAACGTATATAGGTATTTACAGCGTTATGGCGCAGTCGGAAAGTGAGAACATCAGCGCCAACGTTAAATGGGGCATATCAAAACGGATGGAGAATGGTACATACTGCTCCAATATGAATATGTTTGGCTACCGCCTCGATAAAATTACCAAAGAAATAACTATCGTGGAAAGTGAAGCCGAGGTCGTTCGTTGGATATTCAATTTGTTCCTTGATGGCAAAAGTGCCTTGCAGATTAAGAACTGGCTTGAAGAAAACGGCATAAAAACCTTTTACGGTAAAAGTGTTTGGCAAACAACGTCAATTCTAGCCATATTGCAGAATGAAAAGTACTGCGGCGACGTTATGTATCAAAAGACTTATTGTGTGGATTGCTTAACCAAAAAGAAAAAGGTTAACAACGGTCAAAAGACAAAATACTTGGTGGTTAACGATCATCCTGCCATTATTCCGCGTGATATATTCAAAGCGGCGATGGCGGAATTCGCGCGCCGAAATGCTTTGCGCAGCAAATCGGATAACACTATTTCCTGCCGAGGAAGATACAGTGCAAAATATGTGTTAAGTGAACTGCTCATTTGTGAGGAATGCGGCAGTCATTTCCGCCGTAAAACCAACAAGAAAAAGGATGGCGTTCATCACTATTGGCGTTGCATCAGCCGACTGGACCATAAGGATAAATATTGTGATTTTTCGAAGGGGCTTGAGGAGAAAAACCTGCAAGCTGCTATTTGCCGTGCAATCTCCCGAGTGCTGCAGGGGAGAGAAGACGGGTACGAGCTTTTGAAAAGTAAACTTATTTATGCTACTTCGGATGTAAATACCGATGAATTATATCTGGTCGAAAAGGGAATCCACGATGAGCAGATTCGCATTGAAGAGCTTGCCGACCTGGC
>JAFOCB010000018.1 GCA_017381515.1 Clostridia bacterium
ACAACGCCGTCAGCGTTAAGGTCGCCCTTTGTTGCGATGCCGTCGATATTTTTAATACCGAGCATGTGCTGTGAGAATGCGAGAATGTCAGTTGCGTTGAGCTTATAGTCTCCGTTCATGTCGCCGGGTACTGATGTAATGATGTCATCTGCACCACGAGCGATGAGGGTGAAGTTAGAGAACATTTTGCCCGCATTGCCCACTGTATCCTTGAAAATCTGAACGCCTGCATCAGCAAACTGTTCCGGCTCAATTTCGATACCTGTGCCGAGTGTTCCGTCGGCGAGGGTGAAGTTAATTGTACCGAGGTTGCTGTTCTTTACGTAAAGTTTTGCACCATCGTAGTAGAGGGTGTATGTAGCATTCATAAAGTTGAGGATTCCGCTGTTCGACTGATTGATCTGACCATTTGCGTCCGAAATCATGGTAGCGATAAGGTCGCCCGATACGAGCTTACCTGATTCGTTGAATCCCGAGTTTTTGTAAACGCAGAGGTAGAGCGGGTAGGTACGTGACTGGGTGGTATCGAATGCATTACGGAGCTGGAATGTAACGTCACCGATTGTGTAGTAAACCGATTCGCCGTAGTAACGAGTGTAGTTATTCCAGTTGTAGTCAAGCTGCATCTGGAATCCCTTTGAAAGGTCCATAGCGGGACCGGTGTACTTAATAAGCGAAGATGTATTTGTGCCGTTGATTACGCCGTTTGAAATAGAGGCGTTGTTAACCAGCCAGTTGTCAGCATTGAAGCCCTCTAATACGGTGTCAAAGCCGTTCTTATTATCGGTGTCAACCGGACTTGATTCAACGTAGCTTTCATCATCGAAGTTAATGGTATCAAGTGCGATGCTGTGTATCTGTGAGTAGCGGTTATATTCGCATGAATACAAACCAACGGGTGATGTCTTTTCAAGTTCTTCGTACGGAACGAATGCTTCTACAACGATTTCGTTGTTACGAACAACCTTTACTTCACCATTGTTGTAGTAGAGGTCGTATTTACGTGAACCGCCTTCAAAGCTGTGTGTCCATTTACCGAGGCATTTTGAATTATGCCAAAGTTCAATGGTCTTTGCTCCGTAAACGATTCTCATTTCGAGTCCGCCGAAGCTGAATGATGTGTACGGGTATCCTACAAACGAGGTTTCGTTACCTGAAACTTCGTAGTTAACAGAAAGGTTGAATTCTCTTTCAACAGCGTAGTGACGACGTGTATCGTATTTGGTTGAGTAGTTGGGGAACCACATGTGGATACCACGGTCGCCGAGTCCCTGACCGCTACCTACCCAACGTTCGGGGATGGTGAATATGTCAGATAAAGCGGTCTGGAGTGTATCTCCTGTATCTGCAGCAGGAGCAACTGTAACCTTACAGGTTGCGGTGTGTCCGCCCGAAAGGGTTGTAGCAGTGATGGTACATTCACCTTCGGAAAGCGGAGTAACGAGTCCGTCGATGTCAACAGTTGCGATAGAAGGATCTGATGATGACCATACAACAGTGTCGATGGTAGCATCGCTCATCTGAACGTCGGCGTAAATACGCTTACGGTAGCCGCCTGCAACGAGGTCTATTTCCTTTTTGTCAACGGCGATGCTGATGGTGGGAGTGATGGTGGTGGTAAAGGTACCTTCACCGGCCTCGTTCATTGCTCTAACCTGATCCTGAATAGCTCTGGTCCAAGCGTCACCGATCTTTTTCTGGCCCTGTTCATTCGGGTGAACACCGTCAGAAGGGGGGAAGTCGCCATTTGCACCCGAAAGGTTGGTTTCCTTCTGGAGGTCAAAGAACTTAACGTCATATCCCTCTGCCTGCAATTCTGCAACGACGCCGGGGATCAAAGCGTTAATACCATTATCGATGTATCCCTTTTCAACGTCAGGTGACATACCGGTAGTTGTGCTTACGATGGTAGCGCAGTAAACGGTGATGTCGGGAGCAAGCTCGAATATGCGAAGAATGAAGTTCTTATATACTTCGTCGATATTGTTAATATCAATCTTCTGATAATAGTTGTTGTGACCGAGCATTACGAGCGCGATGTCAGCGGTGGTTGCTTCGCTGCCTGCAACGTACTGGGGAAGCCAGTCGTATGAGCTTCTGGCACCCGAATTGTTGTTCGGGCCGATAACGGCGCCTGAATAACCTGCGTGTGAACGATAACCTTCGGGCAAACGCGGGTCACTTGATGTGTAAGGACCTACAAAGTTGAATTTGAGTCCCTGCTTGTAAAGATTTTCAAAAAGGTAGTAACGATATGCCGAATATGTACCTACACCTTCGGTAATTGAGTCACCGATACAAGCGATGTTCACCTGTTTTTCTGTTGTGAAAACGGGCTTTTCCTTGTTAACATAGAATTCGTAATCGCAAAAATAGAGGTCGGAGAAAATGGTGTGTGAAGCGTTTTCGCCGCCGAGTCCCTTTTCGATTTCGGGAGTGCATTTAGCGAAATCGTCGTCAGCCCATCCGCCAACTTCGGTGGTAGATGTGCCATCATTTAATTCCCACGTGATGATACCTGTCGGATTTTCGTCGCTCTTAATCTTGTCGTTATACATAGAGATCTTTCCATCATTATATGTAACGGTAAAGAAACCGTCCATATACGCCTTAAAGGTTTCGGTGGGCACTGTGCCGTTTTCGTGGGTAACGCCTGAATCAAAGAAGGCAATCTGATTGCCGTTCTTTTCGATTGCGTATCTAACGTTGTGGGTGGTAGAAATGGCATTATAGAATTTAACCTTCATATTGCCGAGCTTGAGCCAAGCGCCGCCGCCCCAAACGTTTTCGTAGTCGCCCTGCATGGTGAGACCAAACTGGAAGGCAAAGCTCTGTGACAAGTCAAGTGCAGTGCCTATGTATTTAACACGGACTGTCTCATTGTTGTTTGCAATAATTTTGCCGGTATTGTCATCGATTGATGCAGAACCTGTGTGGATGGTCCAATTAGACGACTTAAAATCGGTCAGGTAGCACTCGGGTTCGCCGTATTGGGAATAAGCCGAAACAGCGATAGGAAGCGATACCAAAACGATAGCAAGCGTTAATAAAACCGCTAACATTCTTTTGATATTCATATACATCCACCTTTCAATTGGATATAAAAATTGTGTAATTTACAGGTGAAAAAGCCGTTAAATTGTAAAAAACAATACTACTCAATTTAACCTATAAATCTACTATAACATACTGATTTTACTAAAAGATAATCGTTTTTTCAATAGTTTTTGACTTTACACTCGAATTTTTGGATGCTTGACCAAATATATGTAGCTATTTTGTTAATAGTGACAATCATAGCATAATTTAATAATAAAAATTTGCGTTTTATTAGATATAAAGAAACGACCTTGGAAAAAACCAAAGTCGTTTCTTTGTTATCAATTCGTTTATGCCGACATACCGAGAATGTTCATTTTCAGAATGGCAAGGTCGGTTGAATCGACCATTCCGTCGGTGTTCATGTCGCCCTTTGCTTCAACATTGTTAATTGTGATTATATTCAGCAGATGTTGTGAAAGCACAAGCACGTCAGAGGCGGTGATTGTGTAATCGACGTTTAAATCGCCGAGCATGTATTTGTCAAAGCCGCTTGCACCACGTGCTAAAAGGGTAAGGTTGGAAAGCATATCACCCGAATTGCCCATAGCTTCCTTGTAAATCTGTAAGCCGCCAGTGGCAAACTGTGACGGGTCAATCGAAACGCCTGTGCCAAGCGTACCGTCAGCGAGTGTAAAGTTGATTGTACCGAGGTTGCTATTTTTGATATAGAGCTTTGCGCCATCGTAATAGATTGTGTAGGTCGCATTCATAAACGAAAGCACCTTGTCACTCGACACACCGCTTTGAGCTGTCGCGTCGGAAATCATTGTAGCGACTATATTACCCGACACAAATGCGCCTGTTTCATGGTCGAATACCGAATTTTCATAAACGCAGAGATAGAGGGGATAGTTAATCTTTTGGTTCGTATCGTATGCGTTACGAATCCGGAAGGTGACCTTTCCGATGGTATAGTATATTGACTCGCCCGTGTAGGTTGTGTAACCATTCCAGTTGTAGTCAAACTGCATTTGGAATCCCTTCGAAACGTCAATGCTATCGGATTTATGCTTAACGAGGGTGGTATCGTTGGGAACATTTACCGAGCCGTTTATGATAGAGCCGCTTTCAGCGGAAATTGTCCAGCTGTCAGCATCAAAGCTTTTCAGCACCGATTCATAATTTTTCTTTTCATCGGTATCAATCGGACTGCTTTCGACATAGTATTCATCGTTAAAGCTGGTCGTTTCAAAGCTTACGCTGTGCGTCTGAGCATTACGGCGGTATTCATACGAATAGAATTTGACGGGTGACGTATTTTCAAGTTCCTCGTAGGGAACGGTTGTCTCGATAAGCACCTCTCCGTCACGTGCGACCTGAACGAGTCCGTTATTATAGTAAAGGTCGTATTGATGTTGGTCGCTCAGGTATCCGTTTGTCCACGAGCCGAGCAGGGTTGAATTATGATACAGTTCAATCTGTTTTGAGCCGTAAGCGATTCTCATTTCCAGTCCGCCGAAGCCGAATGAAGTATATGAATAGTAATCAAAGGAGTTATTGTTACCCGAAACGGTATAGGATGCGCTTACCTTGAATCCCTTTTGAACGGGATAGTGGCGGCGGGTATCGTAGGTGGTTGCACTGCTGGGGTAGGAAATGGTGATACCGTTTGTACCGAGTGCCTGACCGCTGCCAACCCATCTTTCGGGAAGCGAGAATTTGTCGGTGAAAACGGGTGTGAGTGAGGTCGAGGACGACACCTTAATCTTGCAAGTGTCTGCAAAGTCGCCCGAAAGTGTTCTGGCGGTGATGGTACATTCACCTTCGGCAATCGGGGTTACGAGTCCGTCGACGTCGACCATTGCGATAGATTCGTCCGACGATTCCCAAATAACAGTGTCAATGGTAGCACCGGGCTTTTCAACGTCGGCATAGACACGCTTTGAAAATCCGCCTGCGGTGAGCTGAACCTCGTCCTTGTCGAGAGAAATGCCCGTTGTGGGAACAATTCTGGTAACGTGGCTACCTTCACCGGCATCGTTCATTTCCTTGACCTGAGCCGAAATGGCGCTTGCCCAAGCGTTGCCCATCTTTTCCTGTCCCTGTTCGTTGGGGTGAACCACGTCGGAGTCATAAAAGTCACCATTCTTGCTCGAAAGCTTGGTAGCATTTCTGAGGTCAAAGAATCTTGCGTCGTGTCCTTCGGCTTGCAATTCTGCAACTATTATTGGGAGCAAAGCGTTGAGTCCGTTGTCGGTGTATCCCTTTTCAATGTCGGGGGAAATACCCTTTGCGTTGTTAATCAAGGAAGCGCAGTAAACGGTGATGTCGGGCGCAAGCTCGAATATACGAAGTAGAAAATTCTTATACACTTCGTACATATTGTCCATATCAATTCTGCGGAAATAGTTATTGTGACCTATCATTACCAGCGCAATGTCGGCGGTGCCTCTGCTTCCGGTAACGTATTGGGGAAGGTAGTCGTAGGTGCTTCTGGAGCCGGTGGTTGTGTTAGGGCCGATAACCGCACCGGGATAACCTGAGTGGGCGGAATAATCGGTCGGTAAACGCGGCTCATCGGTGGTATAAGGACCTACAAAGTTGAATTTGAGCCCCTGTTTATATAGATTTTCGTATAAATAGTAACGATAGCCCGAATATGTGCCTACACCGTGTGTAATCGAGTCGCCGATACAGGTGATGTTTACCTGCGTCTGTTTTTCCAAAATGGGCTTATTGTAGCTTACAAAATAGTCATAGTCACAAAGGTAGAGGTCTGAAAGCACGGTATGTACCGAGTTCGGACCGCCATACTCCTTTTTGATTTCCGGTGTGCAGCTTACAAAATCGGTATCATCCCAGCCGCTAACCTCGGTGGAATATGTGCCGTTGTTCAATTTCCACGTAATGATACCGGTAGGATTTTCGTCACTCTTTATCTTATCATTATACATTTTCACCTTTCCATCATTGTATGTAATGGTGAAAAATCCGTCTGAATATGCTTTTAACTGGTCACTCGGCGCGTTACCACTTTGGTGAGTAACACCCGAATCAAAGAAGGCTATCTGTGCGCCATCCTTTTGGATAATGTACTGCACTCCGGTGGTAGCTTGCGCGGTGACGAAACGCACCCTCATATCTCCGAGTATAACGTGTGATTTGGTGCCTGTGCTGTTCACGTCATCCCCTTGTAGAAGCATACCGAGCTGAAAGGCGAATCCTTTTGACAGGTCAATCGGTTTTGCTGTGGATTTGACTTCTACGGCGTTGTTATCGTTAGCAACAACGTGACCTGCTTCATTATTAAATGACGCGGAACCCGATACGATCGTCCATCCTGCTGTATTGAAATTGGCAAGGTACCATTCGGGCTCGTTTTCGGCGGTATAGGCCGAAACATAAACGGGAATTGATACCAAAACGATAGCAAGCGTCAGTAAAACCGCTAACATTCTTTTGATATTCATATACATCCACCTTTCAAGCTGGGAGATAATTTAGCAATTTACAGGTCAAAAGCTTTGAATTTGCAAAAAATGCAGTATTACATAAGCTAACCTGTATATACATCTTTACTCGTTAATTTTACTAAAATAGATTTATTTTTTATATCCCTTTTGGTGTTTTCTCTAAAATTTCATAAGTTCGCATAAACAAATATGTATATTTGCTAATACTATCCTTAAAAATAGCATAAATCTTATACAATGAACAAATTATAACAATTCGCGCTAAAAAGTAGAGTTTTTTGTCATATATTACCCTCGTTTGCAGCTTTTAGAACCGTTTAATTCACAATAAAAATCAATAAAAAACGGCCCTAGAAATTCAAAGCTGTTTTTTTATAAATTTGTTTATGCCGACATACCGAGAATATTCATTTTCAGAATTGCAAGGTCGGTTGAGTCGACGATTCCGTCAGCGTTCATGTCACCCTTTGAGTTAATACTGTTAACCGAGGTTATACCAAGCAGGTGCTGCGAGAACACAAGTACGTCAGAAGCGGTGATAGCGTAGTCGCCGTTAAGGTCGCCCACCTGAACTGTGGCGAGACCACCTGCATCGCGTCCTGAAAGGGTAAAGTTGGACAACATATTGCCCGAGTTGCCCATAGATTCTTTGAAAATCTGGACACCGGCGTCCTCAAACTGTGACGGGTCAATCGAAATACCGGTGCCGAGTGTACCATCGGCGAGGATGAAGTTGATTGTACCGAGGTTGCTATTCTTTACGTAAAGCTTTGCGCCATCGTAATAGATGGTGTATTTAGCGTTCATAAAGTCAAGTATGCTGTCACTCGACTGGTTAGTCTGACCTGTCGCATCCGAAATCATTATAGCGATAAGGTCACCTGCCGTAAGTTTACCTGTTTCCTCGTCGAATACCGAGTTTTCGTAAACGCAGAGATAAAGCGGATAGTTGCGCGACTGGGTAATATCATAGGCATTGCGGAGTCGGAATGTAACGCCGCCTACGGTGTAGTAAATTGATTCGCCATAGTAACGCTTATAGCCATTCCAGTTGAAGTCAAGCTCCATCTGGAATCCTTTTGAAAGGTTGATGTTACTTCCGTTATACTTAACGAGGGTTTGAGCGGTAGGAGCGTTGACAGCGCCGTTTGCGATAGAGCCGCTATCAGCCGTCATCGTCCAGTTTTCGGCATCAAAGCCATCCAAAACAGTTTCAAAACCATTCTTTCTATCGGTGTCAATCGGGCTGGTTTCGACAAAGCTTTCGTCCTCGAAGCTCAGCGTTTCCAAGCTAATGCTGTGGGTCTGGGCATAGCGGTTGAATTCACCCGAATAGAATTTAATGGGCGAGGTTTTTTCAAGCTCCTCGTACGGAACGGTCGCCTCAATAACGATTTCGTTATTACGTACAACCTTTACGTTGCCATTATTATAGTAAAGGTCATATTTGCGTGTACCACCTTCATAGGAGTGTACCCATTTGCCAAGGAATGTTGAGTTATGATACAGCTCGATTGATTTTGCGCCGTAAGCGAGTCGCATTTCGAGTCCGCCAAAGGCAAAGGATGAGTATGTATAATTAGAGAAGGATGATTCGTTACCTGCAACCGTGTAGTAGGTAGAGAGCTTAAATTCCTTTTGAACATCGTAGTGGCGTCGGGTATCGTACTGTGTATAGTTGCCCTGACCGGGGAACCAAATATGGATACCGTTGTCACCAAGTCCCTGATAACCGCCGCCTACCCAGCGTTCGGGGAGCGAGAAATGGTCACTGTAAGCGGTTACGAGCGAATTTTCTCCCGAGGTTGCGGGTAATACGTTGATTTTACAGGTTGCAGTAAAGTCGCCCGAAAGTGTTCTGGCGGTGATGGTACATTCACCTTCATTGAGCGGTGTTACGAGTCCGTCGATGTCAACGGTTGCAATGGATTCATCCGACGATTCCCATAAAACTGTGTCGATGGTGGCACCCTGCATTTGAACGTCGGCGTATATGCGCTTGCGATAACCACCTGCAGTAAGGTCAAGCTCGTAGTTGTCCAAGCTAATGCCCATTGTGGGAATTATTCTGGTATCGTAGCTACCCTCGTTTGCGTCGTTCATTTCCTTAATTTGAGCCGAAATAGCGCTTGCCCAAGCGTCACCAATCTTTTTCTGACCCTGTTCGTTGGGGTGAACGCCGTCGCCGGGGTTAAAGTCGCCATTTTCACCCGAAAGATTAGTAGCGGTCTGAAGGTCAAAGAATTTTACATCATAGCCCTCTGCCTGTAATTCCTCAACTACACCGGGAATCAAGGCGTTGAGTCCGGTATCGGTATATCCCTTTTCAACGTCGGGTGACATACCTGTTGTGGTACTGACCATGGTGGCGCAGTAAACTGTAATGTCAGGAGCAAGCTCAAAAATGCGAAGAATGAAGTTTTTATAAACCTCGTCGATATTATCAATATCAATTTTTTGATAGTAGTTATTATGACCGAGCATTACGAGTGCTATGTCAGCGGTAGTTGTTTTGCTACCTGCAACATAGGATGGAAGCCAGTCGTACGAGCTTCTTGCACCCGAATTGTTGTTCGGGCCGATAACCGCACCCGAATATCCGCCGTGAGCATAGTATGCCGAGGGCATACGAGGGTCATTTGTGGTGTAAGGACCAACGTAGTTGAATTTGAGTCCCTGTCTATACAGATTTTCAAAAAGGTAGTAGCGGTATGCCGAATATGTGCCGACACCTTCGGTAATCGAGTCACCGATACAAGCGATGTTTACCTGTCTCTGCTTTTCAAAAACGGGCTTTTCGCAATTTACGAAAAAGTCATAGTCGCAAAGGTAAAGGTCGTAAAGTACAGTATGCACGGTGTTAGGACCGCCAAAATCCTTTTTGATATTAGGTGTACAACTTACAAAATCGTCATCTTCCCAGCCGGAAACTTCGGTGGAATATGTGCCGTCGTTCAGTTTCCAGTTGATAATGCCGGTAGGATTGGCCTCGCTCTTTATTTTATCGTTATACATTTTCACCTTTCCATCATTGTATGTAATGGTGAAAAATCCATCTGAATATGCCTTTAATTCATCACTCGGCTCGTTACCGTTGTGGTGTCTGACACCCGAATCAAAGTAAGCAACTTGTGCGCCGTCCTTTTCAATAATATATCTAACCGACTCGGCAGAAGCTCGTGCTGTAATGAATTTTACCATCATATCTCCAAGTATAACGTAGGATGTATTACCCCAACTGTTTACATAGTCTCCTTGAAGAACCATACCGAGCTGGAAGGCGAATCCTTTTGATAGGTCAATTGGATTTGCTGTGGACTTAACCTGCAAGTATTCGTTGTTGCTTGAAACAACATGACCTGCATCGTTGTCAAATGATACAGCTCCTGACACAATCGACCATCCCGACGAATTGAAACCGGCAAGGTAGCACTCGGGGTCGTTTGCGGTAGTATAGGCCGAAACGGAAACAGGGAGTGATACCAAAATGATAGTAAGCGTCAGAAAAATTGCCAGTAATCTTTTGATATTCATATACATCCACCTTTCAACTTGGATATAAAATTGTGTAATTTACAGGTCAAAAGACGGTATTACAAAAGCTAACCTATAAATCTACCTTTACTTATTAAGTCTACTAAAATAAAAAAGTTTTTTCAATGTTTTTTGATAGTTTCTCCAAATTTCAATAAGTTTGCATGAATAAATATGTGTATTTTGTTGATAGTGACCTTGACAAGAACATAAATTTTATATAATTAGCAAATTAAAACAATTTGTGTTATGAAAGCATAATTTTCACCAAGACACACCAAGCGCAAGCGGTTTTTAAGCGATTTGCATAATAATAAAAGCAAGTCAACCAATATAAAAAAGAAACGGCTTTGGATTTCCAAAGCCGTCCCCCGTAAAAAGTAATTTATTTGTATAACCGATTACCTTTTACTTATTTCATGTTTGCTTCATAGGACTGGATCATCTTCTTAGACGTGTGACCCGTACGACCTTTTAATTTCTGAAGCCATTTCTCCGTACTTTTACCAGTAAATATCTTGATTTCAAGCCTTGCGAGATCGTCTTCTTCCATTGTTACAAAGATCTTATCAATGTACTGGGCCACAAACTCGTTAGTAATCATACCTGTGCTTGCATCTCTGATCGCCGCTTCCAAACGAGCTCTTACTTCACGCATATGCTTCTGATATTCTTCCTGAGTGAAAAGCTGTTCCTCAAGTTCAGCAAGTGCTTTTCTGGCTTCATCGATTTCGCGGTCGCAGTTGTCAGTCATTGACTTAAAGTTAGCATTAGTAATACTGCCCGTAGTAACAAGCTCAAGCAGCTTGTTTTTCTTTTGCTCACCAAGTTCAATGATACGTTTCTGTTCTGCAATTTCTTTCGATGTTTCATCATCCTTTTCTAAAGATTTGAACATCTCAGTATAGGTCTCAAGTAGAGATTGAACGTCAACCTTGGTTTCGCTGAACACCTCGAATAAGATGGGTTTGATTTCATCCTCATATATGGGGAAAGAAGGACAAGCATCAGCACCATTGTTAATCTTGTTAGAACATACCCATTTGGAATTAACGGTTCCGTCTTTACTCTTAGATTCTCTGCGATAGTAAGCAGCACCACAATGGGAACAGAACAGTTTGCCGGTAAGAAGGTTGGCGTGGTTGCAAACGCCTTGGCGGTTCTTAACGTCATCGCTTCTACGACGCAAAACCTCATTTGCCTTGTCCCATAATTCTTCAGATACAAGGGCGGGAACGATTTCACCGGTTTCGTCCTTAAACATAACCCATTCTTCTGGGGGAAGGAATTTCTGTTTCTTAGTGAACATATCCACGATACGAACTTTATTACCTACATAGTAACCTTTATACTTAGGGTTGGAAATAATACCCGACATCGTAGTGTGAGCAATCTTGTTACCGTTATAGTTGCGATAGCCCTGCTCATAGAAAAGCTTCTCGAGCTGCTTCATACTATATTCACCGGTAGCATAAAGTCTGAACAAGTCACGAACCATGGGTGCCTGACTTTCATCAATGACAAGACGTTTGCCGTCTTTCTGATATCCAAAGATACGGCTGTTTCCAAGAACAACGCCGGATTTAATAGCTTGTTGGTGACCGAACTTTACACGAGAAGAAAGCTTACGAAGTTCGTCCTGTGCGATAGAGGACATGATAGTAAGTCTAAGCTCGGCATCTTCGTCTAATGTATTTATGTTATCGTTCTGAAAGAAAACGCCGACACCCCAACTTAAAAGCTCTCTGGTATATTGAAGAGAATCCAAAGTGTTACGGGCAAAACGTGAAATCTCTTTTGTTATGATAAGATCAAACATATTATCCTTAGCATCAGAAATCATTTCGTTAAAGTGCTTTCTCTTTTTTGTAGAAATGCCGGAAAGACCTTCGTCTATGTAACCGGGTACGAAGGTCCAAGCTTTGTTTTTCTTAATGAAATTTTCGTAGTAAGCTATCTGGTTATCAAGTGAGTTGAGCTGCTCGTCTGTATCCGAAGAAACACGGGCATAGTAAGTTACCCTAAGGGGTATATCATATATTGATTTTGTACGCAACATCGTACGAATACTTAATATATCCATAATTCCTTCCTTTCGCAAAAGTTCGTTGTATCATTATCTATAAATAGATTATATCGAAAACGACTCGAAAATGCAATAGTGAAGTCGAATTTTGTAAAAGTTTCTTTTCTTAATATTTATAGAGCAGCTCTGTTGTGAGAAAGCTTTGCTTTCCTATTTGCGATTTTCTCGACCATTTTCTTATACTCTTTTTCAGTTATAGTGCCGTTTTCAAAAAGATACTGGTTAAAGTAATTCAACCAAAGATCTTCAGAAAGAAGTCTTTCACGTTCTTCACCGAGCAAAGCTTTCTTCATTAACTCACCTCTTTTCATTTATAAATTTTTAAATATATGATTGGGATATAATATAGTACGTTACGATTAGATTTGTCATTCAATCTGAAAACCTTTCGAAATTTATTTTACCTCATGTGAAATCATCTATTCAAAGCCGCCTAAGATTATCTCTCAAACCAACCTGTCAATAGTTTGATTTTTACACGACTAAATGTACTAACTTAATATACTGAAGATGATCAGTGATTTTTTGCCTACCAAATTTAATATGACAGAAAATTTGAAAATTTTTCATCCAAACTGCAACGGATTCGAATTTTTGACTTAAAAAATTGTTTTTTTATAAAATGTTTGGTCAATGAATCGCCTTCCGATTGATTTTGGAGTTTGTTTTTTGTG
>JAFOCB010000019.1 GCA_017381515.1 Clostridia bacterium
CAGGGAATTTATATCCCTTCATCAGATTGATTCGGGTTAAAAACTCGTTGACGGAGTATACGCCGTTGAGTTCTTCACCCTCAATTCCGAGAAAAGAAGGAAGACCGGCACCAGAACCGATATATACGGCATCGTAACCCATATCTTCGAGTAATTCATCAACTAAAAGAGTTTTACCGATGATGGTATTGGTTTCGATCTTCACACCGTACTTTTTCAGCTTTTCGATCTCCGCCCCGACTATTGCTTTCGGCAATCTGAATTCAGGAATACCGTACATCAGCACGCCGCCTGCAGTATGAAAGGCCTCATAAACTGTTACCTCATAACCGAGCTTTGCCAAATCTCCGGCACAGGTTAAACCTGAAGGACCGGAGCCTACAACAGCTATCCTTTTGCCGTTCTTTTGCGGCACAGTAATTTTATCCTCACCGTGTGCCATATGATAATCTGCGACAAACCGTTCCAATCTTCCAATGGTAACCGGCTCACCCTTGATACCTCTCACGCATTTTGATTCGCACTGCTTTTCCTGCGGGCAAACTCTGCCGCATACAGCGGGCAAAGCGTTGGTTTCGGTAATTTTCTCGTATGCCGCTTCAAAGTTTCCTTCAGCGACCATTGCAATAAACTCGGGGATCCTTACGGCTACGGGACATCCCTGCATACAAGGCTTATGCTTACAGTTAAGACACCGCTGTGCTTCGTCCATTGCCATCTCCGGCGTATATCCGGTCGTTACCTCTAAAAAATTTTTATTCCGCACACAGGGCGCTTGCTCCGGCATCGGATTTTTGGTGTTTCTCATATTAGCCATGATAATCACCCCTTCCGATCCTGCATTTTCCTTCATCACAAGAACGTTTTTCTTCGAGTTTAAACATCTGCTGGCGTTTGATGGCTGCATCCCAATCAATTTTATGTCCGTCAAAATCAGGACCGTCCACACAGGCAAATTTCGTTTCACCGCCGACAATGACGCGACAACCGCCGCACATTCCCGTTCCGTCAATCATAACGGGGTTCATGGAAACAGTGGTGGGGATACCATGCTGCTCGGTAAGCTTACATACTGCACGCATCATCATAAGAGGACCGATGGCGATTACTTCATCGTACTTGTTGCCGGCTTCAAGCTCTTCCTTCAGTCTGTCGGTAACAAAGCCCTGAACACCGTTAGAACCATCATCGGTGGTAATAATCAGCTTATCGGATACCGCCTGCATTTCATCTTGGAGGATGATGAAATCGGTACTGCGGAATCCTGCTATTACCGTAACCTCTGCACCGAGGGCTTTCAGTTTCTTTGCCTGTGGATAGGCAATCGCCGTTCCGAGACCACCACCGATAACAGCAACCTTTTTAAGATTTTCAAGGGGCGTCGGCATCCCAAGAGGTCCTGCAAAATCGAGCACCGTATCTCCGGCTTCTAATTTTGAAAGATCTTTTGTGGTTTTTCCAACTGCCTGAACAATAATGGTTACACTGCCTTTTTCACGGTCAAAATCAGCGATAGTGAAAGGCACTCTCTCACCGTATTCATCGATTCGCAGAATTATAAACTGTCCCGGCTCGGCTTTCTTTGCCACTGCCGGTGCGTGGATTTCCATCAGAAATATTTGAGGATTTAAGTCTTCTTTCCTGAGTATTGCATACGCCATTGCATTTTCTACTCCTAACGTTCTATGTTCTATCTAATAACAATGCTGTCTCTTTCGGGTCCAACCGAAACATACTTGATGGGACATCCGATTTGTTTTTCTATAAAGGTCACATATTCCTGTACCGCTTTGGGAAGGTCATCCCAACTACGTGCACCGGAGATGTCACATTTCCAGCCGTCAAAATATTCGATGACCGGTTTTGCATTTTTCAGCGCGGAAGGGAACGGGAAACGATCAGTTTGCATACCGTTCAACAGATAATGGGTACAAACGGGAATCTTATCCATATAGCTGAGCACATCCAGCTTGGTAAGAGCAATCGTCGTTGCCGCCTGAACCTCAACACCATATCGTGTTGCCACGATATCAATGGGGCCGACTCTGCGCGGCCTGCCTGTTTTTGCTCCGTACTCAAAGCCGTTTTTGCGGAGTTCCTCGGCTTCGTTGCCAAACATTTCACATACAAACGGACCTTCACCGACACAGGTGGAGTAGGCTTTTACGACGCCAACTACATCGTCAATCTTTGCGCTCGGGAGTCCCGAACCAATGGGAGCATAGGCTGCCGTTGTGTTGGAGGAGGTTGTATAAGGATAGATACCGTAATCCAGATCTCTGAGAGAGCCGAGCTGTGCTTCAAAAAGAATACTTTTACCGTTTTCCTTTGCATCTTTTAAAAACACACCGGTATCGCATACATAAGGTTTGATTTTTTCGCAATAAGTTTCAAGCCACTCTTCCAACATTGCCATCGTATACGGCTTTGCACCGTAAACCTTTGTCAAGGTAAGATTTTTCCATTCCATCAGGTCTGCAAGATGGGCTTTCAGTTCCTCGGGGTAGAAAAGTTCGCCCGCAAGAATGGTTTTCTTCTGATATTTATCCGAATAAAACGGTGCGATGCCTTGTTTGGTGGAACCGTATTTTTTATCCGCGAGGCGCATTTCCTCAAGTTCATCCATATCCCTGTGCCAAGGGAGCAAAAGAGAGGCACGATCGCTAATTTTGAGATTTTCGGGAGTAAGTTCAACCCCTTTTGCCATTACATCTTGCATTTCCGTCCAGAGATTTTCGGGATCGAGAGCAACGCCGTTTCCCAAAATGTTGACGACACCGCTTCTAAAAATACCCGAAGGCAGAAGATGAAGCGCGAACTTTCCTTTTTCGTTGATTACTGTATGACCCGCATTGCCGCCGCCCTGAAAGCGAACGACTACATCATAATCCTCGGTGAGCAAATCGACCATGCGGCCTTTTCCTTCGTCACCCCAGTTGATACCTACGATTGCACAGTTTGCCATAATCACACCTCCGTTATATATGTTCGCTAAGACGCTTCATCACTTCCGCATAAGCATCTTCCACTCCGCCAAGATCACGGCGAAATCTGTCTTTATCCAATTTTTCACCGGTTTTGCTGTCCCACAGTCTGCAGGTATCGGGGCTGATTTCATCAGCAAGTACGATTGTGCCGTCGGAAAGTTTTCCGAACTCTAATTTGAAATCTACCAAGGTTACACCGCACTCTGCCCAAAACGCTTTCAACTGTTCGTTGACACCGAAAGCATATTTCTTGATGGTCTCAATTTCTTCTTTTGTTGCCAGCTTCATTGCAACAGCATGGTATTCGTCCATCAGCGGATCGCCAAGTTCATCATTCTTATATGAAAATTCGATGGTGGGCGTTTCAAATACAAATCCTTCGTCCACGCCATAGCGTTTGGAAAAAGATCCAGCAGCAATATTGCGGATAATGACTTCAAGGGGTACAATGGATACTTTTTTAACAAGCGTTTCACGTTCGCTCAATTCCTCGACATAGTGTGTAGGGATGCCGATTTTCTCAAGACGTTGCATCAGCAGATTGCTCATTCGGTTGTTTATGATTCCTTTTCCGACAATTGTTCCTTTCTTGAGCCCGTTGAACGCAGTGGCATCGTCCTTATAGGAAACGATAAGAAGTTCCGGTTCCTCAGTTGCAAATACCTTTTTGGCTTTTCCTTCGTAGAGTTGTTCTTTCTTGGTCATATCTATGTACCTCCAAATTTTAATAACGACTTTGAAAACAAAAAAGGGCAATGATGCTTTAATGCGTAAACATTAAAGACACCATTGCCCTTATATGCTATTCCGTTATTGACAAAAAAGAGACAAAGACACTTCAAGCTTGTAACTCAAAGACGCCTTTGCCTTTTTA
>JAFOCB010000113.1 GCA_017381515.1 Clostridia bacterium
ATGCGGAAAAAGGACTCCGTCGGGAAAGAATGAAGGCACAACGCCGACTATTTCGGCTCCTGTGCGGTGAAATCCGCGCGCAACTGCGCCCATCATTCCGCTGTTTCCTGCACCGAAAACGAGGGAATGTCCCTTTTTGCCCAGCATTTCGCCCAGCTTTTCTCCTGCTTCGATATATGCGCGGTCGATGTCGTCCGACGCGCTACCAAAAACACAAATTCTCATATATACTTTTTCAATCAAAGCCGACCAAAACCCTCACGCGTACATTTTTTGCGCAATTCGCATACCGAAAGGTCGGCCTTTCCCTTTCGTAAATTTCGTATAATTCATTATATCACAACCATCGCGAAATTAAAACAAAAATTGTGGCAATCACACGGCAATTTATTTCGGCAGGCAAAAAGCCGCTTGAAATCAAGGAAAATTCGCCGGCTCTACTGCCAGGAGAGTCGGCAAAACTTAACTCTACCGCCCGTTTATTTTTAGTATAGATAAAAATTATAAGGGTAGTTTGAACTTATCGGTGTTATTGCGTATAATTATGAATAGAATGGGTGAGGGGTGTTTCGGTGCAGTCGGTCGCTCAATAGAACGCTACTTTGAGCAGGACTAGTTGCGAGGCAAAGCACCGTTTTCGACACTATCCGACAACCGCTAAATTACAATAGCGGCTCCTAAACCCTAACAAAACGCAATCCCAAACTGCAAAGGTGGTATTTATTATGAAATGGAAGATTGTTTCCGACTCTTGCTGTGACCTGATGAAAAAGGAGGTTGCCTGTGACGAGGTTGACTTTACAACCATTCCTTTCATCCTCAACATCGGCAACGAGGAATACATAGATGACGAGAATCTGGACGTCGTTAAAATGATTTCGGCTATGGAAAGCTGCACAACCGCTTGCAGCTCGGCCTGTCCCTCCCCTGCAACCTGGCTGGATGAATATGCCGATGCCGAAAATGCTATTGCAATCACCATTTCGTCCAATCTTTCGGGTAGCCACAACAGCGCCGTTATTGCAAAGGAAATGGTCACCGACCAAAATAAAAATGTCGCTATTCTCGACTCGCGCTCAACCGGTCCCGAGCTTGTAATCTGTATCGAGGAGATGGTAAAGCTCATCAAATCGGGACTCTCATTTGACGAGGTCGTCGCAAAAGCAAACGCAACTCTAGCCCAGACAAAAACGGCATTTGCCCTCTGTTCCTTTGATAACCTGGTTAAAAACGGACGAATGAGCCGACTGACCGGCTTTGTCGCACGAAAGCTCGGAATGTGGGGAATCGGTATCGCAAGCGACCAAGGTACAATCGCTATAAAAGGCAAATCACGTGGCCCCGAAAAGGCAATTTCAATCATCATCGGCGATATGACAGAGCGCGGATTCTCGGGTGAAAGAGTAGTCATCAGCCATTGTAAAAACGAATCCTTTGCGGAAAAGTTGAAGAGCGCAATCCTCGAAAAATGGCAAAGCGCCGAAATTTCCTTGCGCGAAACGAGAGGACTCGACAGCTTCTATGCCGAACGCGGCGGAATAATCATCGCCTATAAATAATCGCATATAAATAATCCCAAAACACCTGCTCATCGGTTGAATAAGTGCTTTTATTTGCGAGGAAAGTGTGATTTGTATTGCCAAGTCATACGTAATATGGTATAATATGTATATGCCAAGTGGCTATTGCACCCCGAAAGGATTTGATAATTATGAAAAGATTAGTTGCAATCATTCTTTTGATTTGCTTGATTTTTACCCTTTGCTCATGCGGAAAGGACAGCTCGATCACCGTTATTGACGGGACGATTTCGCTCACCGAAACGCCGATTGCAAAGGAAGCAACCCAGTTTTTTGACACCAATGGTGCAGAAACGATTGAGCTCAATTTTGACGTTCCCGAAAGCGGATACATAAAGCTTCGTGCCTATGACGCGAGTGAAAATGACAACCCCGACTATCCCACGGCTACCCTTTCCTTTATCGGCGCCGACGGAAAGGTCATTGCCGACGGGCTTTATGCCGACAGCGGCTTTATCAAAAAGGTGAAGGTCGAAAAGGGCAAGCTCACCGCACGGCTCAAATTCGGCAAGGGCTATGAAAAAATGGAGAAAGTTTCGGTTATGTGGGCGTTTGCTCCCGACAACGACGAAATTCGCGAAGTAAAGCCCGACGGCGAACCCGTTGTTGCCCGTGTGAACGATGACAAAGAAGCAACCTTTAAGGTGAACATCACTGAAACCGGTTTGTATAAGGTTTATATGAACGAGTCGTGTTTGGCCGAGGGTGACTGTGACTTTTACGTTAAAAAAGACGGCACCAGACTGACAAGCAACCTTATGATTCACGGCACCGAATGGATTTGGCGTCGGCTTTTCCTCACGCCCG
>JAFOCB010000114.1 GCA_017381515.1 Clostridia bacterium
TCCAAAAAAACCGCCCATAATGAACCTACCTTATCTTGTTTAAAACGTAATTTTTATGCAAAAAAGAGCTTTGAAAGGGTCATCGGGTCGATGTATTCGCCGTCCTTATAAACGCGCATGTTACCCGAAGCGATTTCGTCGATAAGCATTACGTCGCCGTTTGGAGCATAGCCGAACTCAAACTTGATGTCATAGAGGTCGAGTCCCTTTTCCTTGAGGTCGTCGGCAACGATTTTTGTAATCTTCTGTGTCATGTCCTTGATATCGTCATACTGTTTGTCGGTCATAACGCCGAGAGCAACGAGAGCATCCTTGATTACGAGGGGATCGCCCTTTGCATCGTTCTTGAATGTCATTTCGACGTAAGCGGGGAGGTCAGCGCCTTCCTCGATATAATCGCCGTAACGACGGATGAAACTACCTACTGCCTTGTAACGGCAAATTACTTCCAAACCGTGACCGAATACCTTTGCGGGGAGAACCTCCATTGTGGTATCGTCGAGGTTTGCATTTACATAATGAGTTGTAATGCCTGCTGCATTGATTTTTTCAAAGAAATAGATGGACATGCGAAGGTTTACGTCACCAACGCCGTCGATTGTAAGACCAACTGCATTTTCGCCCGGATCAAATACGCCGTCTTTACCGGTGCAGTCGTCCTTGAATTTGAGGAGGCAGTTGCCGTTTTCGAGAGCGAAAACGTCCTTTGTTTTACCTGTGTAGATAAGCTTCTTTTCCATGATGAATTACTCCTTTTATGATTAAAGTTTTTCTAATATGTGTTTATCTTTTTCGAGGACGGCTGCGCTGTCGTCCGCGCGCTTTTTGTCAAGCTTAGCTGCAAGCTCGTCATCGTTTATTGCCAGCATTTCGATACATAAGAGGGCTGCGTTAGCCGCACCATTAATTGCAACCGTGGCAACCGGAATGCCTGTCGGCATCTGTACTGTGGAAAGCAGAGCGTCCATTCCGCCGAGGTTACCCGATACAACGGGGATTCCTACAACGGGGAGTGTGGTGTTTGCGGCGATGGCTCCTGCAAGGTGAGCGGCCATTCCTGCGGCGGCAATGATTGCGCCGAATCCGTTTTTACGAGCGGCCTTTGTGAATTCGGCAGCTTCGACGGGTGTGCGGTGTGCCGAAAAAACGTGGACCTCGTACGGTACGCCGAAAGCTTCGAGTATATCGGTCGCTTTTTTTACAACCGGCAGGTCACTATCGCTACCCATGATAACAGCAATCTTTTTCATATCTTAAAAATCTCCTTTTTCGATGAATGTGTGTTAATATAAAAGGGCGCACTTACACATCTGTTGTAAGTACGCCCAGACGGTCGGCAAAAAACGATTTCTCTGTTTCATTGTGGTACTCCACATTATCCGTCAGTCGCAGAGAAACTTAAATTATAATATACACTAATTGATTAAAAAAATAACATATAAATAGTATCATAATCGGCGAATTTTGTCAATGTTTGAAGGCGGCTAAAAACGGATATTTACACTTTGACAATAAACGCGGATTTGTTTACTTGATTTTTGTGCAGAGTGAGAATAAAATACCCTCGAAATCTGTCATCAGCACCCCCAAATACACCTACCACTCGTCCAATCTGCCACTAATTTCAAAATGCGACTCGTCGGTCATTTTTGTCGGTATTGACAATAATCGACCAATCTGTTATAATGGTGCACAATTATTGGTAGAGGTGCGTATAGCTATCAGTAGCCGCAGTAAATTTATTGACTCGCAGGTCATTGGCGGTAAAAGGAGCATACGCCGAAGTAAAAAGCTAATGCGAAGTGGCTTTTTGCTGGTTTTGCGGAATAATATCCGTACGACTGTCGCTGTTTATGGCGGAGGGCTATCTGATTTTTATCGTTTTTTGTTATGGGGATAAAAATTTTGGGCAGCCGTTTTAGTTCATTAACGGCTGCTTTTTTGACGAAAAAAGTACCTTTCAACGAGGTTTAAAAAAGGGAGAAAAAACAATGTTACACGATAACCTGTCAGTCAACGAATTGGGACATCTTACCTTTGCGGGAGTGGATACCGTCGATATGGCAAAAAAGTATGGCACACCGCTCATGCTGATTGACGAAAACCGCATCAGACAGAGGGTTAGAACCTATGTTGGCGCGATGAAAAAGTATTTTGGTGAGGATGCCGCACCTCTCTATGCAAGCAAGGCGCTTTGCTTCAAGGGAATTTATAAAATTGTTGCCGAGGAGGGAATGTCGGTTGACATCGTTTCACCCGGTGAACTCTATACCGCGGCAGCGGCTGGTTTCCCGCTTGAAAAGGCGTATTTCCACGGAAATAATAAGACCGACGAGGACATCGCTTATGGAATGGATTTGGGCATCGGCTACTTCATCTCCGACGGATACGAAGAGATTGACAGCATCGACCGAATCGCAGGCGAAAAGGGGATAAAGCAGCGCGTTTTACTCCGTCTGACCCCCGGTATCGACCCCCATACCAACGAAAAAATTTCGACAGGTAAGGTCGATTGTAAGTTCGGTACACCCATTGAAACAGGCCAGGCAGAAAAGTATATTGCATATACATTGACAAAGCCGAATATCGAGCTTATGGGATTCCATTGTCATATTGGCTCACAGGTGTTTGACACCGAGCCCTTCCGTGACGCCGCTGATATTATGATTAAGTATATCGCCCATATCGAAAAGGCACTCGGTTACCACACATCCATTCTCAATTTGGGCGGCGGTATCGGTGTACGCTATGTTGAAAGTGATCCGTATATCGACATTGACGAGAATTTGCGACTTGTTTCCGAGCATATCAGAATGCGTTGCGAGGAATTTGACGTAAAAATGCCGACAATTCTCATGGAGCCGGGTAGAAGTACTGTTGCCGATTCGGGAATGACACTCTACACCGTCGGCACTGTAAAGAGCATAAATGATTACAAGAGTTACGTTTCGGTTGACGGCGGAATGACCGACAACCCGAGATATACCCTTTACGGCTCGAAATATACAATGACAGTTGCAAATAAGGCAAATGAACCCGCCGATTTCAAATGCACCATCGGTGGCAGATGCTGTGAAAGCGGAGACCTTCTTGCCGAGGACATTTATATTCAAAAGCCGCAGCGAAACGACCTTCTCGCAGTTTTTGTCACAGGAGCGTATAACTACTCCATGGCGTCCAACTATAACCGCATCGGCAGACCGCCCATCGTTATCATAAAGGATGGCGATGACCGACTTGCCGTTCGTCGCGAAACCTTTGAGGATATGGTTGCCCGCGAACTCGACTGATTATCATAGTCGGTTCTGATCGACAAGTACCTTTTTGACAGAAATCGCATACAATATTATCGTCACTAGATAATCGGACGGTGATATTGCGAATGTTTAACCGACTTGTCACGGAAAAAGACATATCCATACTTATCCTTTTAGCCGCCGTAATTTTCACCTATGCACTAATAAGGATAAAAAAGCGCCTTTTCCGCTTGGTGTTTAAGAAGAAAACTGATGAATAAAAAAATCACGACTACACAAAGTAGCCGTGATTTTTTTATGTTTTAATTATTCTTCGTCAATCTTTGATTCTTCGATAACCTTTTGAGCGATGTTGGCGGGTACGTCCTCGTATCTCTCAAAATCGAGTGTAAACTTTGAACGTCCCTGAGTAATCGATCTCATCGAGGTAGCAAAGTCGGCCATTTCAGCCATCGGAACTTCGGCTACAACCTCACTCTTTTGATTTCCTGCGGGATTCATGCCGAGTACTCGACCTCTGCGCTTGTTGATGTCACCGATAACGTCGCCCATCGTGTCGTCGGGAACGGTTACCTTCAATGTGCCGATCGGCTCGAGGAGTACGGGATTTGCCTGAGGCAGACCTGCCTTGTATGCGAGATTTGCCGCCATCTTAAAGGACATTTCCGACGAGTCAACGGGATGGTAGGAGCCGTCAACCAGCGTGGCTTTGAGTCCGACTACGGGGTATCCTGCCAGAACACCCTTCAAAGCGCTGTCGCGAATACCTTTTTCAACAGCGGGGAAGAAGTTCTTCGGTACAGAGCCACCGAATACCTTTTCCTCGAATATAATATCGGTTCCTTCGCACGGTTCGAATTCCATCCAAACGTCACCGAATTGTCCGTGACCGCCCGACTGCTTTTTATGCTTACCTTGTACCTTAACCTTTTTGCGAATGGTCTCGCGGTAGGCGATACGCGGAGCTTGGAGCTTGATTTCGGTCTGGAATTTATTTTTGAGCTTGGTTGCGATAACGTCGAGATGCTGCTCACCGAGTCCCGAAAGCACCATTTCACCCGTTTCCTTATCCAGCTTGTATGTAATTGTCGGATCTTCTTCCATTAGTCGTGAAAAACCGGAAGCAATCTTTTCCTCGTCGCCCTTCTTTGCGGCGTAAACTGCCATCGAAAGTACGGGGGCAGGGAACTTCGGCGGAGCCAAAGTCAGCTTTTTGTCGGCGGCGGAAAGGGTGTCACCCGTTACAACGTCGCCAAGCTTTGCAACCGCGCCAATATCACCGGCACAAATCGCGTCGCAGTCAATCTGCTTGCCACCTTTAAGCATAACCACCTTGTTGATGCGGATTTCCTCGTCGGTACGGGTGTTGATAATCTTTGCCGAGGGTGAAATTTTACCCGAAATAACCTTGAATATCGAAAGTTTACCGATGAATGGGTCGGCAACCGTCTTAAACACAATGGCTGCTGCAGGACCCGACGGGTCGCATTTGAGTTCGGTTGCGTTGTCGGCGGCATCGGTTGCCATTTCGCTTCTTTCGTCGGCGGTCGGAAGCACCATTGTCATCGCTCTGAGCGATACTGCGATACCCTGACCGTCGATTCCCGCACCTGCAAATACGGGGTGGAGGTCGCCCGACATAATACCGGCCTTGAGTCCTTTGATAATGTCATCGGGAGTGAGCTCCTCACCGCTGAAATATTTATCCATGAGCTCCTCGTCCTGTGAAGCAATTTCTTCATAAAGAAGCTCAAACATGTGATTTACGTCGTCGTTATTCGGCAGATCGATTTTGGTTTCGTTAATGCCGTCGTAGGAATAGGCGGTTTTGTTGATGAGGTTGACGTAGCCGACCAGATTTTCGCCATCGTAGCTCGGTACCACAACGGGACAAATTTTTGAGCCGTATTTACCAACCAGCATTGACATAATTTTATAAAAATGAGCTCTCGGCGAATCGAGTTTGCTTACCAAAAAGGCCCTTGGGATATTGTTTTCGGCGGCTAGGTCATAGGAGATTTCGCTACCTACGTTTAGTCCCGATTTACCTGATAAAACGATGAGTGCCGTATCGGCGGCACGTACAGCTTCGTGCATGCCTGCTGCAAAGTCGAAAAGACCGGGAGAGTCAATAATATTCAGCTTTTTGCCGCCAAACTCCGTCGAAACGATGGCGGTTGAAAGCGAGATTTTACGCTTTCTTTCCTCGGCGTCGTAATCGGTGAAAGCCGTGGAATCGTTGACCTTTCCAAGTCGCTCTGTTTCCTTGCACAAATAAAGCATGGCCTCGGCAACGCTGGTTTTACCGGAGCTGCCATGACCGACCAGAGCAACATTGATAATGTCGGATGGATTGTACTGTTTCATAGCATTTTTCTCCCTCGATACCGCTAAGATTTAGCGGCTAAATTAGTGTAATGAAAATACGTGATTTTCAAATTAGGTATTCATAATAATATTATTACGACCTATGATAGTAATATAGCACAATAGACAAAGAGTTTCAATAGTGTTAATAAATTTTGTGTAACAATAACTATAAAAAGCGGCTAATATTGTTACAATTACTGAAAATTACAATGCCCGTCTTAAATTTTAGCGCGATAAATGGCTAAAAAGTACAAATAACAATGCAAAAACTACTACAAACAAAAAAATGACCGATACCCAAAAAGGTATCGGTCATTAAACCGTATTTGATAAAAATTAGTCGCAGGTATAGGGAAGTAATGCAACTGTACGGGCACGCTTAATAGCTACGGTAAGAGCGCGCTGATGACGAGCGCAGGTGCCGGTAGTTCTTCTAGAAAGGATCTTTCCTCTCTCTGAAATATACTTGCGAAGTCTTGCAATATCCTTGTAGTCGATAGCTTCAACCTTATCAACACAGAATGCGCAAACCTTTTTGCGACCTTTTCTCATGCCGCGATTCGGCTTTTCGGTTCTTTCCATGAGATTTTACCTCCTTTGAATTGATGAGATAATGGGTAAAAAACCCGTAAAATTTAATAATTAGAAGGGCAAATCGTCATCGCCGCCGTCGAGCTCGGTGAAGTCACCTGCATCGGCGTTTGAGTATGACGGAGCTGCCTCGGCGCGGTTAAAACCTGCACCGTTTTCGTTCTTTGAGCCGCAGAAATGTGCCTGACTGACCTGAATTTCCCAAGCTGTGCGCTTGTTTCCGTCACGGTCATCATAACGACGCGACTGCATACTGCCTTCGATAGCGATCATCTGACCTTTTGCGAAATACTTTGAAATAAATTCCGCAGTACCTCTCCAAGCAACACAGTTGAAGAAGTCGGCCTGACGGTCACTGCCGTTGCTGTATGAACGATTAACAGCGACAGAGAACGAGGTAACCGAAATATCATTCGGAGTTTTGCGAAGTTCGGGGTTATCGGTCAGACGACCCATAATGATAATATTGTTCATTATTTGTTTTCTCCTTACTTCTTAATAATCATTGAGCGAAGTACGCCGTCGGTGATGTTGGTGATACGGTCGAGCTCAGCAGGGAAATCAGCTTCGCTTTCGAAGTTAACCAGAACATAGTAACCTTCAGCTTCGTCGTCGATGAGGTATGCGAGCTTACGCTTTCCCCATTCGTCAACGTTCTCAACAGTAGCGTTTTCGGTAATGAGGTTCTTGAACTTTTCTACCAATGCATTGGTAGCTTCTTCACCCTTGCTTACCGAAAAGATCAATACTACTTCGTATGAGCTTTTCATCTTTTAAGCACCTCCTTATGGACTTTTGGCCCCTTTTTTTCTGCAAAAGGAGCAAGGAAGCTAACAGACATTTCGTCATTAGCACCGCTTATTATACCATATTGCACGGTTAAGTCAAGAGTTTTTCGACATAAAAAGCTTGATTTGTGTAGAAAATAGTACTTTAATTAACAGATAAATTATGTTATAATATATAAAATATGCAAAATTTAACCTCTTTTACTGGAAAGGACGAAAGCAAAAAATGAATTTTGTAAAACTCTTTAACAGAAACTACTCAAAGCGCGAGCTTAAACATATTTATCCCATTTTAGACAGGGTTACTGCACTCGAAGCTGAAATGGCTGAGCTTACCGACGAACAGCTTAGAGAAAAAACTGCCGAATTCAAGGAAAGATATTCTTCGGGCGAGTCACTTGACAGTATGCTTCCCGAAGCGTTTGCCGTTTGCCGCGAAGCCGCTTGGCGTGTACTCGGAATGAAGCACTATCCCGTGCAGATAATCGGCGGAATCATTCTCCATCAGGGACGAATCAGCGAAATGAAAACCGGCGAAGGAAAAACACTCGTCGCAACCCTTCCTGCGTACCTCAATGCTATTACGGGTGAGGGTGTCCACATTGTTACTGTAAACGATTATCTTGCCCGTCGTGACTCCGAATGGATGGGAAAGGTGTATCGTTTCCTCGGACTCAGCGTTGGACTTATCGTTCATAATATGAATAATGCTGAGCGCAGAGCCGCTTATGCCGCCGATATAACCTACGCGACCAATAACGAGCTTGGATTTGACTATCTTCGTGACAATATGGTAATCGAAAAGCACGAAAAGGTACAGCGCGGTCACAAATTTGCCATCGTTGACGAGGTTGACTCAATCCTCATCGACGAAGCTCGTACACCGCTTATCATTTCGGGAAAGGGCGACTCGTCGAGCGACCTTTACATTCAGGCCAACCGCTTTGCAAAATCACTCAAAATGGTAAAGGTGCGCGAAACCGACTCAAAGCAGGATTTCGACGATATATATGACGGCGACTATGTCGTTGACGAAAAGGCAAAGTCCTGCGTTTTGACAAAAAGCGGTACGAAAAAAGCCGAAAGCTACTTTGATTTAGAGAATTTGTCCGACCCTGATAATATGACCATTGCGCATCATATCAATCAGGCGATAAAGGCAAATGCCATTATGCACCGCGACATCGACTATGTCGTAAAGGATGGCGAGGTTATCATTGTTGACGAGTTTACCGGACGTTTGATGTACGGACGCCGTTACAACGAGGGACTTCATCAGGCAATCGAAGCAAAGGAAGGCGTAAAGGTAGCCGACGAATCAAAAACACTTGCTACAATCACCTTCCAGAATTTCTTCCGCTTGTACGGAAAGCTGTCGGGAATGACGGGTACTGCTATGACTGAGGAATCGGAATTCCGCGAAATTTACAGTCTCGACGTTATCGAAATTCCTACCAATAAGCCCCTTGCCAGAAATGACCTTCCCGACGTGATTTATAAGACCGAGAGGGCAAAATTTAATGCCGTAATCGAAAAGATTATTGAATGTAATAAAAAGGGACAGCCTGTTCTCGTCGGTACAATTTCAATCGAAAAATCCGAAATTCTGAGCAAAATGCTTGGACAGCACGGAGTAAAGCATAACGTTCTTAACGCAAAATATCACGAAAAAGAGGCCGAGATTGTTGCCCAGGCGGGTAAAAAAGGTGCCGTAACCATTGCTACCAATATGGCAGGACGCGGAACCGATATTATGCTCGGAGGTAACGCGGAATATCTCGCAAAGGCAGAGATGCGAAAGAACGGCTTGTCAGAGGAACTTATCAGCGAAGCTACCGCTTACGGCGAAACCGACAATGCCGAAATTTTGGCAGCGAGAAAGAGCTTTGCCGAACTTTATGATAAATTCAAGGCGGCAATTGCTCCCGAAGCCGAGGAGGTAAAGGCGGCAGGCGGTCTGTGTATTCTCGGTACCGAGCGTCACGAATCCCGTCGAATTGATAATCAGCTTCGTGGACGTTCAGGACGTCAGGGCGACCCGGGTGAAACCCGATTCTATATCTCGCTCGAGGACGATTTGATGCGTCTTTTCGGCGGTGACCGAATTTACGCTATGATGGAAACTCTCCGCGTGGACGAAAATATGCCGCTCGAAATGCCCATTTTGTCACGCTCAATCGAATCGGCACAGGGAAAGGTTGAATACCGCAACTTCTCGGCACGAAAGAACGTTCTCGAATTTGACGACGTAATGAATAAACAGCGTGAACAAATTTACGGTCAGCGTAATTCCGTGCTTGACGGAGACGACATCAGCGAACAGATTAAAAAGATGGTTGTCGGCAGCATTAACGATGCGATTGACCTTTATATCACCGGTGATGTCGCTGAGGAATGGGATTTTGAGGGACTTCGCAATCATTTTTTCCCTTGGCTCACAACTGCCGATGATTTTAACTATTCCAATACCGAGCTTGATACACTTGACCGCGATGACATTCGTGACCTTATGCACGAGCGCGCAATGAAATTATACGACACACGCGAGCAGCTTTTCGGCTCGGAAATGATGCGAAAAATCGAGCGTTTTTGTCTGCTCCGTAACCTTGATACCAACTGGATGGATCATATCGACGCTATGGACGAGCTTCGTCGCGGAATTTATCTGCGCGCTTATGGTCAGCACGATCCCGTTGTCGAATATCGCAACGAGGGCTACGATATGTTCAACGCGATGATTGATACCATACGCGAAAGCACCGCAAAGATGGTACTTGCCGCCAAATTCCACGTTGAGCAGGAGGTAAAGAACGAGCGCGTAGCTACCGAAACCTCTGCAACCTCGGGTGACGAAAAGGTGGCAAAAACTCCGTCGAACAATCGCGGATATTCAAAGAATGGACTTTGTCCCTGCGGCAGCGGAAAGAAATATAAGCGTTGCTGCGGCAAGGACAAGGACTGATATTTTCTAATCGATAAAATTTTTTACGAAAAAGGACGAGTCGGGTGAAAATCACAGAAGAGACGGTGGACAGAATATCCACCCTTGCAAAACTCAGCTTTGACGTGAAGGAAAAGGACGAGCTCATCATCGGATTAAAAGGGATGATGGGCTTTGTCACTGCGCTCGAAAATTACGATTTGGTCGGCAAAACGACCACCGAGCCGTTATCAAATTTTACCTGTCCGCTCGCCGAAGATAAAGCATCACCTTCGCTCGAAAGGGAAAAGGTGCTTTCGTCAGCGCCTATGTGCGACGATACCTGCTTTATCGTGCCAAAAACGGTTGAGGAGGGCTGATTAAATAGTGGATATATTAAATTTCTCCGCCATCGAGCTGTCGGCCCTGATTGACAAAAAGGAGCTTTTGCCCTCCGAAATTGTTACCGAAACGTTTAGAAAAATTGACACTCTCGATAATAAATATAACAGCTTTATCACTATGCTGCACGACAGCGCAATGACCGAGGCGAAAAAGTCAGATGCTCGAGCGATTTCGGGTAAAAGATTGTCCGTTTTCGACGGAATACCTATTGCGGTAAAGGATAATATCTGCACCGAGGGGATAAAGACCACCTGCGGCTCGAGAATGCTTGCCGACTATATTCCGCCATACGATGCCACCGTCATTACCCATTTAAAAAACGCGGGAATGATTATGGTTGGAAAGACGAATATGGACGAATTTGGCATGGGTTCGTGCAGCGATACCTCATATTTTGGAGCGGTTCATAATCCCTTTGACCTGAATAAATCGGCAGGTGGCTCGTCGGGTGGCTCTGCGGTAGCGGTTGCCTCACGAATGGTGCCACTTGCACTCGGTTCGGATACCGGTGGTTCGGTACGTCAGCCGGCGTCAATGTGCGGTGTTTGTGGAATAAAATCAACCTATGGCGCAGTTTCGCGCTATGGGCTTGTCGCGTATGCAAGTTCGTTTGACCAAATCGGAGTTATCTCAAACAATATCACCGATGGCGCAGAACTTATGAACATTATTTCAGGGAACGATACCCTTGATAGCACCTACGTTGGTTTGAAGGACGGCTTTACTCATTCGCTGTCACTACCTATAAAGGATAAGGTAATCGGAATACCGAAGGAATACCTCGACGGAAATATTGACGGCGAGGTGAACGAGGCGTTTTTGAATGCCGTCAGCGTTATGAAGCAGCTTGGCTGTCGGGTGGAATATTTTTCACTCGACGCGTTAAAGTACGTTGTGCCGTGCTATTACATTATCTCCAACGCCGAAGCGAGTACCAATCTGTCCCGTTTCGACGGTGTAAAGTATGGGTACCGAGCAGCCGATTTTACCGACGTAAACGATATGATGGTAAAATCGCGTAGCGACGGCTTTGGCGCCGAGGTGAAAAAGAGAATTATGCTCGGCACCTTTGCGATTACAAGTGAAAATTACGAAAAATATTATAAAAAAGCCATGGAAATCAGGGATGATTTGTCATCGAGCTTTGACCGGTTGTTTGATAGATACGATGCGGTAATGTGTCCTACCTCACCAACTGCGGCAGGGCCTCTCGGGGTAAAAGAAACCGATAATATCCGAATGTATCTGTCGGATATTTATACCGTTTCGGCTAATATTGCGGGGTTGCCCGCTCTTTCCGTGCCGTGCGGATTTACGGGTGAAGGACTACCCATCGGCGTTCAGTTTATGGGACGTCGCTTTTGCGATGCAAAGGTGATTTCCTTTGCCGCCGAGTATCAGCGAGCAACCGATTGCCACAAGTGGCTACCAAAGGGGGCGATATAAATGTACCAAGCAGTAATTGGCGTTGAGGTGCATTTTGAGCTCTCGACCGAAACAAAGCTTTTTTGCCGATGCAGAAATTCATTCGGCGAGGCGGAAAATACTCTCTGTTGTCCCGTTTGTCTCGGACTTCCGGGTGCGTTGCCGGTCATAAACAGTAGAGCGGTAGAATACGCTATAAGCGTAGGACTTGCCCTCGGTTGCCGTGTGAATAGTTCTACTCGGTTTGATAGAAAAAGCTACTTTTACCCCGATATGCCTAACGAGTATCAGACGACACAGGCGTTTATTCCGATTTGCGTTGATGGCTGCGTTGAGTATGAGCTTGATGGCGAGGTAAAAAGTGTCGGCATTCACGAAATTCATTTAGAGGACGACGCTGGCAAGCTGATTCATTCGGATAACGGAACGCGGATAAACTATAATCGCGCAGGAGTTCCTCTTATCGAAATTGTGACCGAGCCCGAGCTTCATACCGCCGAGGAGACGGTTGCCTTTTTGGAAGAACTGCGGCTACGAATGAGTTATCTCGGTATATCCGATTGCAAAATGCAGGAGGGCTCGATGAGAGTTGACGTCAATTTATCGGTGCATAAACCCGACCAACCTCTCGGCACCAGAACCGAAATAAAGAATTTGAATTCCTTTCGTGCGGTTGCAAACGCGATAAAAAACGAAACCCAGCGTCAAATCAAGGTTATCGAAAACGGGGGAACAGTCATTCAGGAAACTCGTCGCTTTGACGATGTAAAGGGCGTTTCAACCGTTATGCGAAGCAAGGAAACGCACGAGGATTACCGCTTTTTCCCCGAGCCGAATTTACCCCCGATGTATATTACCGATGCTCAAATTGACCATATCCGCACCAATCTTCCCGAGTTTGCGAGCAAAAGGCAAAAGCGCCTTTGCACCTATTACGGCATTTCGTCGGCCGATGCAAAAATTATCACAGCCGATAGATTGGTTGCCGATTATTTCGAGGCGGTTGCGTCCCTTTGCGACCAACGTGAAGCGGCAAATCGTATTGTCCGCGACCTGATGCAAAAGCAACGCGAAACCAAAATTCATATCACCGAATCGCATCTTACCGCCGAAAAATTGGCCGAAATCATTAACCTGTTTGTGAGCGACAGAATTTCTAGACGCACCTCGCGTGAGGTTGCCGACGTTGCTTTTTGCGAGCCGATTGACGTAAGCGACTATATCGAAAAAAACGGACTATTCCAAATCACCGACGAGCAGGTGATTTCCGATGCCGCTCGGTCGGTCATTTCGGAAAATGCTGCGGTGGTTAACGATTACAGAAACGGAAAGTCTGCCGCATTCTCCTATCTAGTGGGCGAAACGATAAAGCGGTTAAACGGCCGAGCTTCTCCCCAAATTGTCAATAAAATGGTCGATTTAATGTTGAAAAGTAATAAAAATTTATAAAATCGACAAAAAAACCTTGTATCTTTGAAATTTATGTTGTAAATTATATTTGTGAGGTGAGTGAATATGCAGGATAAGACCATACAATTTTCGCTTGGAGACGAACGCGAAAGAGAGATTAAAAAGACGCTTGTTTTAGTTTACAATGCGCTTAAGGAAAAAGGATATAACCCGATTAACCAAATTGTTGGATATTTACTGTCAGAGGACCCGACGTATATCACGACATATCACAACGCGCGTACTCTTATTCGCCGCCTTGATAGAGATGAAATGCTTCAAATTCTGGTCAAGGACTATTTAAGCGACTGATTAGTTTAATAAAAAAAATTACCGCCTGTTGCAATTGTTGCAACAGGCGGTTTTTTGTATATATTCTATTATTCAATTACGTCAAAAAGCTGTTTAAAATCATCGCTGATTTCGCCTCTGAATTCTTCATCAGTGTTGCCGACAATTTCTGCACCGCTTGATTCATCAATGTAATCTTCGCCGCCGAAATCATCATAATCGTCAAAGCCGTCATTTTGGTCATAGTAATAATTGTCGTCGTTATCATCCTTCTTACCCTTGTTTAAATACAAGCAGAGGAAAATGATAAAGAGAATCAAAAGCAGGAGTATTACACCGGCTTCGATTACAACAATTTTGAATAAAAGTTCTTTGTCCGATTTGAGATTTTCCAGCCAGTTGATTTGCTCGGGTTCGGACGAAGCGGTTGATTCGGGCACCGGTTCAGAAGCAAAAAATTCGATTTTTCCGCTTTCTTCATCGTAAAGGAAATAGCCGCGATTACCGTCGGTGTCGATGGCGAAAATGAGGACATCACCATTTTGATTTGTCCAAATTTCGGTCATTTCACCGTCAATTTCCTTTTTACTGGGGAAAAAGTCGGTAGGAACGGGAGCTGTTCTGTCGCGTTCGGTGAGAATATAGCTCTTTTGCTCGTATTCAAGGGCACGGAATGCGGAATATTCGCCACTTTCCTCGTCATAAATTACAAAGCTGTTGTTACCGCTTTGGTCGGCGGCATAGACCAGAATTGTGCCACCGGCACTTTTTAGCGCGGCGATGCTCTCGTCGTTTAATGAGTATTCGGTTGCTTCGAATCCTGCCGGCAGCTTTGTGTCTGCCAGCCATTCGTTTTGCACCGTGTATTTGTTTTCACCGATGGTGAATTCGTTAGAGATTACACTCGATGTATCCTCTGATGTGATGGCATCCGATGAGGTTACCTTTGAGCTGGTTGAAGATGCTTCGGCACGGGTGATGACGATGGTATATGTTCTTTTTGCAACTCCGTTTTCGGCGGTGACAACAACCGAACGAGTGTTTTTACCCACCTTCATATTCTTTGAGCCGAAGTATTCTGTTTTTGCCTTTGAATCGGCAGGGGTTGCGGTGAGGGAATATACCGTCACGTCGTTGGGAAGCGAAACCTCGTATGAGGTAACGTCGGGTGAAAACTTAGGTCTTAATTCACCGTACGAGCCGATAAGAGATTTAAGCTTTGCATTATCAGAAAGGGCAGCGCTGCTTGTTACAGTAACAGTTTTCGATGACGAAACCGATGCACTTTGCTCGGTGTCGTAGTCGAGCACTGAACCGCTCAAATTGAGGGAGGAGCTACCTGCTGCCTTGCAGTTAAACTTGACAGAGAATTTAATCGA
>JAFOCB010000115.1 GCA_017381515.1 Clostridia bacterium
GCCGTTAACCCATTCGCCAGCTACCGGCTTGTTAACCAGAGCAACCGATGAAGCGGCATATTCACTTTCCTCAACAAGCTTAACAGCGATTTCACCAGCTTCGGTGAGCTTGCTCTTTACCTTTATTCTGAAAAGTTCGCCATTGTTAGCATCGAGGTCCGACTTGCCAACCGAGAAGGTGCATCCTGCATTTTCATCCGAGAGGAAGATTGCCTTTAACATTCCGTCGGTTGTGTCGTAATTGGTTGTGAGGGTTGCTGTTTCGTAAGGTGTAGCGTAAACAATCTTATTATTTTCGCGAACACCGATAATTTCGGAATTATCCATTGCAACGAACAAGGAAGCAACGGCAATAGTACGGTCATAAGTGCTGGTGGCGAGATCGCCTGTGTTGTTCATTTCGCCAATGCGATCTGCGTAATTGGTGAGTCTGAATACCATCCAGAATTCGCCGTTAGCAGTTGAAACTGTGTCGATAGCATTTCCGTTAGCATCGACAAAGTCAACATCCCACTCGGCAGCGACGGGAGTGTATTCCTCTCTGACACCGCAGTAAACACAGTATCCCATAACATATCCGTGATCAACGGTAGGAATTGTTTCGGTATATGTATCATCACAACGTGAGCAGGTAAAGGAGGTAAGACCTTCCTTTGCGCAGCTGGTTGCTTCGATAATTTCCTCAACATAGTCGTGACCGAGAGCTGCCTTTTCTACTGAGTAGGTGAATCCGCAGCCGCAGGTGTAAAGCGTCTGACCGCCTTCGGTACAAGTAGGTTCTGTGCCCGATTCGGTATAGCTGTGAACGTGACCAACTGTGCCAAAATATGTGAGATACGGATTCATTGCCTGACCGTAAGCCCATCTGTCAGCGCCTGTACCGAGCCAAGCACCTGCCTGGTAAGCGGTGAGGTCGCCTGCACCAGTTGACGAAGAATTATATGTACCTACGTACTGATGTGCAACGAAATCGCCTGAATACTGGATACCGGTTGTTTCAAAATGTGTTCCTATAGTAGTAATTATACCAACGTTATACGCATTGTTTATGGTGATAACGGGAGTTTTGCTATTGAGAACTACGCCAACGAAACCGCCTGCATACGAGTCGCCTGTGATAGCACCTTCGTTAGCGCAACGGGTAATATTTACGTTAGCAGCCCAAACAGCACCTACAAATCCACCTGCTTCACTACTGTGCTGGTTGTTTGATGCCGAACTCCACTTGCTGTAAGCGGTACCGGTTTTAATAACACCATAGTTGATACAGTCGGTGAAATTTACGGTATTGCCAGTGACGCCGACAAAGCCGCCTGCCATTGCGAATCCTTCAATGTCTGCGTAGTTAATACAGTTTGTAAAGGAGGTTTCTCCGCCAACGTTACCGAGGTATCCTGCACCCTGTGTGGCCATAGCGTCTCCGGTTGCTAAACTCTTACCCATTACGATACAGTTGGTAAAGGTAGCATAACCTGAACCTGCCATCATTCCGCGGTTGTGACCGCCTGCTGCCATCTTACCGGTCATGAAACCGTCGATTTCGACCTTATCGATGGTTGCGCCGGTCATAACAGAAGCGAGGATACCGTGGCTGGTCCAGTTCATATTAACGTAAGCGTCCTTCATAGTGAGGTTCTTAATAGTACCGGTAACCTCGTTAAAGAGACCTGATCCTGTTTTTTTGGTATAGAAACCATAGATGGTTTTTCCATTACCGTCGAACACACCCGAAAAGGTTCCTTGTGAATCCCAGCTGACAGAAGGGGTTTTGAGAACGTTGTAGTCCTCGTCAAGCAATCCTTCGTTAAGTGTGATGTCTGCACCGAGCTTAAAATAAGCGCTTGCCTGAGTGCCATCACCGATGACAGCGTTCATGTAAGCAAGCTGTGCAGCGTCAATAATAATGTAAGGATCAGCTTCGGTACCTGAACCGCTTTCGAATTCGGTAGCAACCGTGCCGTCCCATTCCGCAGCAAAAGCAACGTTTACCATTGAAAACATGGAAACGAGCATTACCACGGTCAGAAGAATACTGAGTGTTCTTTTGATCATTTGCATAGTGTGTTTCTTCCTTTCATTTTTGCAATTTTTCTTATCAAAAAAATTGACTATTTTACCTATACATAATATCACGAAAAATCTCCTTTTTCAATGACCTGCACACTCATTCTATGTTTTAGACAAAGCCCTATCGCACTATCCTAGCAATATTCCTATTATGTCAGTTTTTGGAAGTCAATTTTTTGATATTCTTTTTTCATTTTTGCAATTTTATGTAAAAGAGTGCTCCTTTGTTGTCTGCATTTTCCCTCGGCTACAAAGAATTTGTTGTCAATTCTGTACCATTTTCCCCGCCTTTTTCTGTTCATTTCGGGTTTTCAGCCAATCCCATTACCTCGTAAAGATACGCTTTTCCCTCCTCGACCATTTCGGCAATATCGTCATAAATTTTTGCCGCCGTCACCTCGATTGTGTCGCGATAGTGAAAGCCGATTATCCGCCCGTACATAAACGAGCCGAAAATGATGCTTAACCCCGCGGCAAAAAGTACCACTCGCGACACCATTCCCCGTATCAAAAACCCCTTTTCCAAAGCGCATTTCCCCCTCACACATTATATATTTTCATTCTATTATGCTCACAAAATGGGCATACCGCTTTTTCCAAAATTTTTCACCCCCAAAAATGCGAAAAAAATGGTTGTGTTTATAATGTATATAATATATAATAGATAATGTATAATTATATTTTGGAGGGGTGTGCCCTTATGATACATTATCTCGATAATAGCGCGACTACACCTCTCTGTAACGAGGCAATCGACCGAATGACCGAGTGTATGCGCGGCGAATTTGGTAATCCGTCCTCCCTGCATTTGCTCGGGGTAAAGGCGGAAATCCGACTGCAAAAATGCCGCGAAGAAATTGCAAACCGCCTTTATTGTGACAAGGGGGAAATTTACTTTACCTCCTGCGGAAGCGAAAGCAATAATACGGCAATTTTCGGCGCGGTAAAGGCAAAGCGTCGCGACGGAAAGCGCATTGTCACCACGGCAATCGAGCATCCGTCGGTTATGCGCTGCATGGACGAGCTGGAAAAGGACGGGTTCGAGATTATCCGTCTGATGCCCGACCAAAGCGGCAACATTCCCGTCGACGAAATCAAAAAAGCCATCACCACCGACACAATCCTCGTCAGCATGATGGCGGTCAATAACGAAACGGGTGTCCTTTTGCCCATCGAGGAGATAAAGAGGGCGGTACGGCTTTCGGGCAGCACGGCACTCGTACATATCGACGCTGTTCAGGGCTTTGGAAAGATTGAGATAAATCCGCAAAAAATCGGGGCCGACCTTTTATCCGTCAGCGCACACAAAATTCACGGGCCGAAAGGGATTGCCGCCCTGTATGTGAAAAAAGGTGTACGAATTTTACCCCTTATCCACGGCGGCGGTCAGGAAAAGGGACTCCGCTCGGGCACCGAATCCACCCTACTTGCCGAGGGCTTTGCCGCGGCAGTAACCGCTTTGCCGCCGACGAGGGTTGCAAGCGAAAAGGCGGCCGCGCTAAACCAACTTTTGCGTGACAGATTGTCACAGCTTGGCAGCGTTTGGATAAACTCGCCCGAAAACGCAATTCCCTACATTCTCAATTTCTCGGTCGAGGGAATCCGCTCCGAAACAATGCTCCATCATTTAGAAAATATGGAAATTTTCGTTTCCAGCGGCTCGGCCTGTGCAAAGGGCGAAAAAAGTCACGTGCTTAAAGCAATGGGACTAACCGATTCCCTCATCGACAGCGCAATTCGTGTGAGCATTTCACGCTTCACCACCGAGGAGGACATTCTTGCGCTTGTCGGCGGAATCGAGGACGGAATAAATAAACTGGTACGGAGTAAAAGATGAAAGAAATTATACTGATAAAAAATGGCGAAATCGTATTAAAGGGGCTCAACCGCAGCTCCTTTGAGGACGTGATGATAAAAAATTTGCGCCGCAGCTTAAAGCAATTCGGCTCGACCGAAATTAAAAAGGCGCAATCGACAATCTACATTATGCCGGGCGAGGATTTTGACCTCGACCGCGCTCTCGAAAGGGTAAAAAAGGTATTCGGTATCGCGGGATTTTCACGCGCTCTCGAATGCGAAAAGTCGATTGAAAGCATTGTTACCGAAGGTGTACCCTATCTTGCCGATGTGCTCAGCGAAGTTCGTACATTCAAGGTAGAGGCAAAGAGAGCCGACAAGCGCTTTCCGATGAAATCGCCCGAAATTGCCGCTGAAATGGGCGGAAAGCTGCTCGAAGAATATCCGCATTTGAAGGTTGACGTTAAAAATCCGCAACTGGTCGTGAATGTCGAAATCCGCGACTTTGGCGCATACGTCCACGCGGGTCAGATTCAGGGCGCAGGCGGAATGCCCACCGGCACGGGAGGAAAGGCCGCCATTCTCATTTCGGGCGGAATCGACTCACCGGTTGCCGCCTATATGATGGCAAAAAGGGGCATCGAGCTTACGGCAATTCACTTTGCATCACCGCCCTACACCTCGCTTCGCGCCGAAATGAAGGTAAAGGAGCTTCTCTCGAAGGTTGCCGAATTCTGCGGTCCGATAAAGATGGGCATTGTCCCCTTCACCGAGATTCAGGAGCAGATTAGTCAAAACTGTCCCGAGGAATATTTCACCCTCATTATGCGCCGATATATGATGAAAATTGCCAATCGCTTGGCAGAACAAAACGGCTGTCACGCGCTGATTACCGGCGAAAGTGTAGGTCAGGTCGCAAGCCAGACCATTCACGCGCTTGCCGTTACCGATGCCGTTTGCGAAATGCCCGTTTTCCGTCCCTGTATCGGAATGGACAAGGAGGAAATCGTTTCGGTTTCGCGAAAGATTGATACATTCGACATTTCGGTCCAGCCGTACGAGGATTGTTGCACGGTATTCACACCAAAGCATCCAAAAACTCGCCCGACAATTTCAGCAGTTGAGGAGGCGGAAACTCCCCTCGACCACGATAAGCTGATTGACGAGGCGATAAAGAATACCCGATTTGAATGGATTAAATAAACCGATTTTTTCACGAAAGGGGAGCCGCCAAATGAACGAAAACCACTTTTTACCCGAGCCGAAGCTGGAGGAGGCGGTTGTCCTCGCGCTAAAAGAAAAGGGATTTACGATTGCCACCGCCGAATCGTGTACGGGTGGCCTCGTTTCAAAAAGGATTACTGCCGTTTCGGGCTCGTCGAGTGTGTTTGAGCTTGGCGTTGCCGCCTATTCGGGACGGATAAAGAATAAAATTCTCGGCGTCGATGCCGATAAAATTGACCGACTCGGTACGGTTTCGGCTCCCGTTGCCGCCATGATGGCTGACGGAGTGCGAAAACTTGCCGATGCCGATTTCGGAATTGCGACGACGGGTGTTGCAGGTGATTCCTTTGAAGGAAAGCCGACCGGCACAGTTTACGTCGCGCTTGCGGATAAAAACAAGGTATATATCAAACGGCTTGCGATTGAAAAATCGCCAAACGAGAGGGAGATTATACGTTACATAGCTTCGACACATGCGCTTGATATGCTGCAGCTGTATCTTGCCAACGACCCCGACCTGATGAAAAGCGGCGTTGCCCTTTCCCAGGTTGACGAAAAACTTTGAGGTGTTAACAAAATGAGCGAAAACAAAATTCAATTTGACCCGACCAAAATCGGCTTTGCGGAGGAGCTTGGTCATACCACGCAATTCCCCGCGATAAAAAATGATAAGCAGACGGCTAAAAAGCCAACCTCCGCAGAAAAGGTCGATTCGATAGACGAAATCCCCACCGACATAGACTTTTCAGGCGATATGGAGGTTGCCAACGAAACCGCTCCGCTCGTAGCCGAGCCAATGGTGGAGGAAGCTCCCGTCGTCGAGGAAACCCCCGTCGTCGAGGAAACCCCCGTCGTTGAGAACCCCCCCGTCGTCGAGGAAACTCCCATCGTCGAAACGGCTCCCGAAACAATCCCCGTTGTCGAGCCCGAGCCGATTGTTAAGCCCGAGCCCGTAGCAGAGCCCGAGCCCGTAGCAGAGCCCGAGCCGATTGCACAGACGGAATGCATCAATATTTTCAGCAATGCCGCTCCCGAAACCGCTTCGGAAGGAGCGATTGACCTTTCGACACTCGCCGCAAAGGATGATGTCGACGCAACCGATACCGCCGAAAACACCGCAGTAGCCGCTGACACCGCAGCAGCCGCAACCGAAACTGCCGCTGAAGCCGCCGTTGCAAATGCAGTTGCCACTACTACCGAAACCGCTGCAACCGAAACTCCTGCGACCGAAACTCCTGCGACCGAAACCGCCGCAACCGAAGCCCCTGCTAAAAAGAACGGCTTCTTTATCCGCGTGCTCAAATTCTTTATCCCGTGGAAGGGCGACCCTGCAAAAGAGTTTTTCCGCAAGCTTGTTTTCCTGGTTGCGCTGGTTGTTTTCATCGGCGCGTTCAGCTACCTCGCCGTTTATCTCAACGACCGTCTCAAATACGAGGCGTCGATAAGCTATGCCGAGGAGCTTGTTAACAATGACGATACCACCGTCGGCGCCGACCAGATTATGAATAAGTACCGCGACCTTTATAACGATAATAACGATTTTTGCGGCTGGATTTCTATTCCGAATACCAACGTAAACGGCGCGATTTACCAGACGCTTAACAATTCATATTACATCAATCACAATGGCCAGAAAAAAAGCTCCATCTACGGCGCATATTTTGCCGATTACAAATGCACCATTGCCGCCGAGGGAAGCAGCCAGAACATCACCATTTACGGCCACCACATGCGCGACCAAACCATGTTCGCCCAAATCAGGAAGTACAAGGACATTTCGTTCTATAAAGAAAATCCGACACTCACCTTTGACACACTCTTCTCCTCGTCAAAGTATAAGGTGTTTGCCGCCTTTATCACCAATGCCGACCCTGCCGACGATAACGGCTACTTCTTTGACTTTGCCGTTCAGGGCTTTATCAATCAGGAGGACTTTCTCGCCTGGGTCGAGCAGGTACGACGCCGCTCGATTATTAACACAGCCGTTGACGTTGTAGCAGGTGACGATATTCTCACCCTTTCGACCTGCACCTACGAGCTTGGTACCTCGATGGATATGCGCTTTGTCGTAATGGCTCGAAAGGTGCGCGACGGCGAAACCGAGACGGTCAACGTAGCCGATGCAAATCAGAATGCTACGCCACTTTACCCTGCCGCTTGGTACAAGCGCTTCGGCTCAAAGAAGCCGGTATTCGATGACGGAATGTACACCTGGGGCGAAACCTCATCGATACAGGAGAATCTCACCGAGGAGGTAATCATTCCTCCCTCATCGTCATCATCAGAGCCGTCCTCCGAGCCATCCTCCTCCCAGGCGCCGTCGTGGATCAATCCTCCGGGCGCTTCGAGCAGTCAAGCATCCTCGGGCTGGTACACTCCCGAAATTACCAATCCGTGGGACGAGGAAGCAGAAAGTTTTGTAAATCCGTGGGATTCTACCTCCTTCACCCCATCGACAAACACTAACCCAAATATCAACTGGTAATCAAAAATACAACAACAAATAAAAGATAAGAGGTTGCATAAATAATGTATATTGAGGGCATCTATCTCGGCACCGAAATTGACTCCACCTTTGACAATATGATGAGCTCGGTCGCCGACTATACCGGAAGTGTAAAAACCGATTCACCGCGCAGTTTTTTGATCGAGCTGTCTCAAGCGGTCGAAAGGGCAAAAATAATAATAGCAATCGGCGAACTTTACGGAAAGAACGGCCTCATTAACATTATGTCAAAGGGGCTCGACCTTCCTATGACGGCGGTCGATTGGAAAAAAATGGGCATCGCCCCGATTATGAACACCCTTCTGCCAAAGGATGCTGTGCCGCTCCTTGCCGACGACGATTCGCTGGCAGGAATGATTCTCGAAAGCGGTAGCCAGAGCATAATCATCCTCAATGAAAATGCCGAAACCCGAGCAAAAATGCTCGAAATGTATATCGAGGCGTACATTGGCGCAAGGTCAACCGAGCCCGACGCAGACAAGGATTTTTTTGAATATGACGGTGACGGGGAGCAGTCCCTCGACCAGCAAAACGCCACCGTCGAAATCGAAAACACCGCTGAAACCTCATTTTTAAGCGAAACCCTCGACATACCAAGCGAAACCACCGCTGACATAAGCAGAATGGGTGACACGGCTATTGCCGATAGCGTAGCCGCTGATGATGAAACCGCACTCGACGAAAACGAGCCGACCATCGAGGATAAGCTCAACGAGGACGAAAGCGCATCTCTCGACACCGACACATACGTCGATACCGACCAAGTCACCGACTACACCGACCAAATCGACAACTACGATACCGACCGAAATTACACCGAAAGCTACGATGACCAAACCGATGGCAACGACGAGGAATACGAGCGTTACCTCGCCGAAAAGGCATCGGGTGACCGCGTGGGATTTATTCCGGAGGAGGACTTTGTCCTCGAGGACGAGCCCAAAAAGGTCAAAAGATCAAAAAAATTCGCAAAAATCTTTTTCCCCATACTTGCCGCAGTGCTGGTACTGGCGGTGATTGGCGGATACCTTGGCTACCTTTACGCCTACCTTCCCTACCAGTGCAAAAATGATTACATCACCCTTCGCGAATACAAGGACGACATGGGCAGCGGCAAAATTCCGCAGGAGCTTTCACTCGCCCAGTATGGTCGTCTGTACGAAATAAATAACGATATGCTCGGCTGGTTGACAATCGACGGGACAAACATTGACTACCCCGTTGTCAGCTCGGCAAAAACCGGCAACAATTATTATAAAAATCACACCTTCTCGGGAAAAAAGGGTACCTTTGGCACACCTTATTTTACGGAAGAGTACGGAATCCACACCGCATATCCGCGCAATCTTGCCATTTTTGGCAATAATACTGGCGACGGAAATATGTTTAGCGACCTGGAAAAATATTTAGACCCCGATTTTTTCAAAAGCCACCTCAAAATCACAATGAATTCCATTCTCTATGACGACGAGTGGAAGGTGGTCAGCGTAATGGTTATGGATAAAAGTTTGACCACCGCCGCAATCAATTACACCGAAACCTTTGCCGATAAAACCGAGATTGACAGCGAATATATTTCGGCACTTTCAACCTATTCGGCGGTAGCACTCGATACCAAAATCGAAACAAACGACCATCTGCTTACCCTCATCACCGGCTACTCAAAGGACGAAACCAAAAACGTCGTTGTCACCGCAAAACGCCTGACCAACAGATAAATTAACCCACCGACAAATCTTACGAAAGGATAGATGAATAGTGCAGGAATCAATTACCGCATTTTTAGAAAAATTCTTTACCCCAGACGCAGTAATTTGGTTACTGTCCTTGCTGCCCGTATCAGAAATTCGCGGAGCTTTAATTGCCGCCAGAACATACGATATGTCGTGGCTCTACGGATTGGCCATCGGCTTTATCGGTAATATGCTTCCCATCCCGTTCATCCTCCTCTTTATACGCAAAATATTCAACTGGATGAAAAAAATTCCAAAGCTTGGCCCGATTGTTGACCGCCTGCTCAAACGCGCCGATAAAAAGGGGCAAAAGTTAGGCAAATACGAGCTGTGGGGACTTTTTATCCTCGTTGCAATTCCCCTTCCCGGCACGGGAGCGTGGACGGGAGCACTTGTAGCCACCGTCGCCAATATGCGAATAAAAAAATCCTTGCCAATCATCGCCCTCGGGGTGCTTGCGGCGGGAATAATCGTTTGCATTGTCCTGTACGGACTGCCGAACCTCGCATCCAAGCTATTTTAAAATCAACCCGAACTAAACCTTTTTATAACCGAAAGAGAGGATAAATACGATGGAAGAACTGTGCTGTGTCCACTCGGATAGGGTACACTCGGCGCTCAAAAAAATGCCCCCGCAGAAAACCCTTTACGACCTCGCCGAGCTGTATAAAATGTTTGGCGACTCGACCAGAATAAGTATTCTGTGCGCTCTGCTCGACGGCGAAATGTGTGTCGGCGATATTGCCGCCCTGCTTTCAATGGGCCAGTCGGCTATTTCGCATCAGCTTCGTCTGCTTCGCTCGTCGGGACTTGTCCGCTCGCGCCGAAATGGTAAGACGGTGTATTACTCACTCGCCGACAGCCACGTACACGATATTTTTTCGCTCGGACTGGAACACGTTACTGAAAAGGAGCCCCTTAAATGATTGAAAAAAACAAGCAATGTGCCTTTTGCAAAGCGCTGCTTTTTGACGAGGATGACGTAGTTCATTGTCCCGTTTGCGGAGCACCGCATCACCGTGAATGCTACCTGTCGAGCGGTCACTGTGCCCTCGAGCATCTGCACGGCACGGCTAATGAATATAACCCTCACCCCGAAAATGACAGCGGCGAAATTCCGCTCGACCGCGAAGGACACGTTTGCCAAAAATGCGGCAAAATCAGCAGCTCTGATACCATTTTTTGTCCCTATTGCGGTACCCTCTTTGCCAAAAGCGCAGAGAACGAAAAGGATAATTTCCCAAAAATTGAAATAGACGTCGATGATGAAAACCCGCTCAAAGCAGCCATGCAACAAAATGCGCTCGGCGGAATTGATAAGGACGCGAAAATCGACGGAATAAAGGCAGGTGTCATCGCCTCGTTTGTGCGAATGAACACCCGTCGATACATTCCCCTGTTTGCCCATTTCGCCGAACATAAAACCAAGCGAAATTGGAACTGGGCGGCGTTCCTTTTCCCTGCCGCGTGGAACGCATATCGAAAAAATTATGTGGCAGCGGCAGTTTTTGGCGCGCTGGCGGTTTGCTCCTTCCTCTTAATCACCTCGATTGCCGTGGCGACAGGCGCCTATCTCGATCAGCTTCCGGTCGATACCACCCTCACCTTCAAGCATTTGGCAGAGGCGTTTTCGACCGTCGGCTATATGCATTGGATACTCTTTGCCGCCGGTATCGGACTCGACGCTTTGTCGCGAGTGGTTTGCGGACTTTACGGCGACAGCTGGTACAAAACCGCCTGTTTCGAAAAGTTGCAGGCAATCGACGAGCTGGACGACCCCGACGAAGCAAAGCACCAATTCATTCGTAAGGGTGGCGTCAACCAGTTTCTCGGTCTGATACTACTTTATCCGTCGGGACTAATGCTTTATCAGGCGGCAACCCTACTGTTTCAGGTGTTTACCTGGCTGATGAACCTCTGATTTTTTTCAAAGGAGATTAAAAATACTGTGAATAACAAAATCTGCCGCTACTGTGGCACCCAAAACAATTTAGACTATATATATTGTAAACGATGCGGAAAGTTGCTTGATGCCGAAACGGTCGCCCAACCGACCTCAAACGCAGGTGCAAACACCGACTTTACCCAGCCGAATGTAAATGCAGGTGCAAAAACCGACTTCACCCAGCCGAGCGGTAACCCTCCGTACGAAAGCAATCCCTACACCAACGGCAGCCCGTACAATAACGCGCCCAACGGCAACCCTGTCACTCCCGAGGCGAATCCGCAATTCACCCCCATCCCCACCTCAATGGAAGGGGTAAACACCGAGGACGTAGCCATCTTTTTGGGTGAAGGCGCACCAAAGTACCTGCCCATTTTCGCCAATCTTGAAACCGGAAGATCAAGCGGATTCAACCTTTTAATCCTGCTTCTGTCGGCGCTCGTCAGCCCATTTTTTGCGGCTTTCTGGTTTATGCACAAGCGAATGAACAAGCTCGGACTCTTCATTTTTCTGGTCCTCGCCGCCTTTGAATTCGGCAATCTGATTGCTATTTTTTCGTTGTTGAAGGACTCATTCGCCACCATGATAACCACCTCCAGCGTCGAGCAGATGGCATCCTTTATAATGAGTGAAATTGAATCAAATTCTATACTGTCGGCCCTTTCGAGCGTATCCCAGATGGTATCAATCGCCGTTGCCGTTTTGTCAGGAATTTTTGCAAACAAATGGTACAAAAAGCACGTCATTTCGACCATCAAATCCATCACCGCCGAAAATGAGGAGGGCTACAAACAAGCCCTCGTCGAAAAGGGCGGCACAAAAAATGCTCTGTGGGTAACACTTATGATTGTGACCATAGTTGCCATCGTTGTTTTGTCAATCATTTATGCGGCAACCATGGTGACCTCCGTGATATAAAGAAAGCGAGGAGAAAAAATGCCAGTTAAAAAAGCTGTTATTCCTGCCGCCGGACTCGGTACACGCGTTCTCCCCGTGTCAAAGGCGATGCCAAAGGAAATGCTCCCCATTGTCGATAAACCCGCCATTCAGTACATCGTTGAGGAAGTGGTTGCCTCGGGCATAACCGACATTCTCATCATCACCAATCGAGGCAAGGATGTCATCGAGGATCACTTTGACCACTCGATTGAGCTCGACCTCGCCCTACGCAAAAAAGGTCGGGACGAAATTGCCGATTCCCTCGCCGAAATCGCCACCATGGCTAACATACATTTTCTGCGCCAGAAGGAGACAAAGGGGCTCGGTCACGCCGTTTTACAGGCACGTAGCTTTGTCGGAAACGAGCCGTTTGCCGTGCTTTACGGCGACGACGTTATCCTCGGCGACACACCTGCGACAAAGGAGCTTTGCGAGGTGTATGACCGCTACGGAAAGGGTGTCGCAGGAATAAAAACCGTACCGCGCAACGAAATAGGAAAATATTGCTCACTCGGCCTCGAACCGATTACCGAAATGGGTAAATTCGACGGCGTTTTTGCCATCGAGGACATGGTCGAAAAGCCGACCGAGGATAATCTGCTTTCCCTCTATGCGATACTCGGACGCTGTGTGCTTACCCCCGAAATTTTTGATATTTTGGAAAAAACGCCGCTCGGTGTCGGAGGTGAGCTTCAGCTGACCGACGCTATGGCAACCCTCGCCAAAACCAGCGGTATGATGGGCATTGAATTCAGCGGAACGAGATACGATATGGGCAACAAGCTCAGCATTATGAAGGCGCAGGTCGAAACCGCCCTCACCCACCCCGAAATTGCCGCTGACTTTAAGGAATATATCAAAAAAATCGCCCAAACCCTTTAATAAATGATTAAAAAAACCTGCCGTCGTTTTGACCTGGCAGGTTTTTACTTTTTATGACAATTTTTTTGTTTACTATTGAAAGTTTTTATCGCATATATTATACTTATATTAACCATACAGAAAGGAGCAGGGTAAAATCCTGTCTAGGTGAAATTTATGTTTTGTAAAAATTGCGGTATGCAACTTGCCGACGATGCAAAATTCTGCGGCGCATGCGGAGCCGTTTTAGACGCAGCTCCTGTATCAGAAGAAACCACCATTCTCGACCAGCCGCCGGTAGAAGA
>JAFOCB010000116.1 GCA_017381515.1 Clostridia bacterium
AAACCGAGTAAAAGGTATCAGGTGATTCCGCATAAAAGCGGCATAAACCTTAAACACAGAATTACGAACAGTAGAAATTATAACACACCGATTGCTATTTGTAAAGTATTTTTTTATGTAAACTTTATTTTATTCAAATTATTTAAAATTATTAAATCTCTTGACTTTGTTAAATATATAACTTATTATATTAACTGTATAATTTTTACTACTGTTGAGGTGTAGATTTCAAATGAAGAACAACGAAAAAACAATGGAGAAAATCGTTGCTTTATGTAAGGGTCGCGGATTTATCTTTGCCGGATCTGAAATATACGGCGGTTTAGCAAACACTTGGGACTACGGTCCTCTCGGTGCCGAGCTTAAAAACAACGTAAAAAAAGCTTGGTGGAAAAAATTTGTTCAGGAAAATAAATATAACGTAGGACTCGATTCCGCTATACTTATGAATCCTCAGACATGGGTTGCGTCAGGACATCTTGGCGGTTTCTCGGATCCTCTCATGGATTGCCGCGAATGTAAAGAGCGATTCAGAGCAGATAAGCTTATCGAGGATTGGACAGCAGAAAACGGCGTTACACTCGAAAAGCCGATTGACGCATTTTCGCAGCAGGAAATGAAGGATTTTATCGAAAACAATAATATTCCCTGCCCCACCTGTGAAAAGCACAATTTCACCGACATTCGTCAGTTTAATCTTATGTTTAAGACCTTCCAGGGCGTTACTGAGGATGCAAAAAATACTGTTTACCTCCGTCCCGAGACCGCACAAGGTATTTTTGTAAACTTCCCGAACGTTCAGAGAGCAAGCAGAAAGAAGCTTCCTTTCGGTATCGGTCAGATTGGTAAATCATTCCGTAACGAAATTACACCGGGCAACTTCATTTTCCGTGTACGCGAATTTGAACAGATGGAACTCGAATTTTTCTGTCAGCCGGGAACCGACCTAGAATGGTTCGCTTACTGGCGCAATTTCTGTCACCAGTGGCTTCTTTCACTCGGTATCAAGGACGAAAATCTTCGTCTCCGTGATCACGACCCCGAGGAACTTTGCTTCTATTCAAAAGCAACAACCGACTTTGAATTCCTTTTCCCGTTCGGCTGGGGTGAGCTTTGGGGCGTAGCCGACAGAACCGATTATGACCTTACACAGCATGCAGAACATTCAGGTAAGGATATGACCTATTTCGACCAGGAAAAGAACGAGCATTACATTCCTTACGTAATCGAGCCGTCACTTGGTGTAGAAAGATCGGTACTCGCCTTCCTTTGCGATGCGTATGATGAAGAAATTGTTGACGCTGAAAAGAATGATACTCGCGTAGTATTACGTTTCCACCCTGCACTCGCACCTTTCAAAGCGGCTGTACTTCCCCTTTCTAAGAAGCTCAGCGACAAAGCAATCGAGATTCAGCAGGAATTGGCTAAATACTTTATGGTTGACTTTGACGATGCCGGCTCAATCGGTAAGAGATACCGCAGAGAGGACGAAATTGGTACTCCATTCTGCATCACATACGACTTTGATAGCGAAAATGATGGTTGCGTTACTGTTCGTGACCGCGATACAATGCAGCAGGAAAGAATCAAAATTGAAGACCTCAAAGCATATATCGAAAGCAAAATCGAATTCTAATATTTACACAATAAAAAAGACGCCTTTCACAAGGCGTCTTTTTTTGCAGCTTAATTTATTTAACCTACTCCACCATCATCGGATGTTGTAGTGGATTCTTGGGACGATGTAGAGGATGTTTCGGGTTCGAAACTTGACGAATCACTTGATCCATCGCTTGAGTTTGAGCTACCTCCACTTGAAATGTTGCTGCTCGAACCTCCGCCGTTGTTTCCGCCTCCATTATTTCCACCGCCATTATTACCCCCGCTCTGGTTGGAGCCATTGGGATTATTGCACTGATAAATAATAATGGTACTGTCGGCAGAAACTGTCATACCACTATCAATATCGGTACCTACAACCTTTCCATCCTCAATGGTAGTGTCATCCTTCTGCATAATAATAATATTATCCAACTGGAATCCAGCGAAAATGAGGGTTAACTTTGCTTCCTCAAGAGTCATACTGCGAACAACAGGTACCTTTATAAATTCCGGTCCCAAGCTGATTTTAATTTCAATTGTTGTTCCTTCAGCAACTGTTTCGCCTGCTTCAATGCTCTGATAATAAATAATGTTACGCTCGTATTCATTACTGTAATTCTTTTCAATAACAGTGAATTTGAGAGTAAGCGCAGTATTAACATCACTCAGAATCTCGTTAAGCGTTTGACCAACGCATTGAGGAACAACAACGGTTGTTCCATCGGTTAACTCATCAGAAACAATCTGGGACGACGTAATATCGGATGGTGTTTTAATTTTAGACGAGCTATCATTATCACCAAACAAATTAGGTGAAATTATCAACTTCCATATAAAATAGAAAATGATAAGAAGAATAATCAACGTGAGAGTTAGGGCAATAAAGATATATTTCTTATTACTTTCCTCACCCAAATCATCATCAATTAACTCGTTAGCATCGGTATCAACATTCTTTTTACCAATACCTTGAATGGCTATTGTCGGTGAGCCAACAACCCCGCCAGACTGTGATAAAAGTCCGGTTTTAAGCTTATCCATCGACTTGATACGATCATCAGCCATGATGGCAAGTCCTTTTGCCATAGTATTGAGCAAGCTTTGCGGCATGCTTTCGACAACCTTAGCCGGAATAATCATGTGGTCGCTTGAAACACGTTCAGTAGCTTCGGGTGGCGGATTGCCGACAAGGACACGGAAAATCGTTGCAGTAATACTGTAAACATCCGTCCAAGTGCCAAACTTTCCGTCGAATCCGTATTGTTCAATAGCAGCATATCCGGGATAAAGCTGTGACGAAAGTTCGGAATTTTCCATTCGAATATTCTGGATAGAAAATCCGGTTATTCGAACAATGCCATCACGTCCAACGTGCAGTGTTTCGGGCGAAATTCCACCATGAATGATTCCCTTTGAATGCAACGATGATAAGGTAGAAATTACCGGAGTAACAAGCGGCTTAAACTGATCCCAGGTGAGCAAACCACCATTTCTCAATAAAAATTCGCGCAATGTGATTGTCTTTGCGTTTTCGGTCACATAGTATGCGGTACCATTCTCTTCAAAAACATCGATCACCTTAAACATATTATTGAGATCGGCACAATCCTCGAGTTTCTTTGCAAGTCCGATAAACTCGCCAAGATACTGAGTGAATAAAAGGTCGTTGTCGGTTGATACGGTTAATTTCACACCATCTTCGTCACGAACGACAATCTTTTCGGGATAAAATTCGCGTATTCTAACAGCGCAATCATTTTCCTTATCCCATGCAATATATGTAACACCTTCACCGTTTGAATCAAGCACAGTACCGATAACATATCGTTCCTTAATCTCGGTTTTAAGCGGAAGATGTCCTGTTTGATTCTCTGTTGCGTTGCTAAAACCACATGCTGAACAAGTTTCTTCTTCGCCAAGTTCAGTCATGCAGTTCATACACAACTTGTTTATATCCTGCAACAAATTTCACTCCAATACAAACATAAAAAAGATACACTTAACAAGCCGTGAATAATCACGGCTTGTTATTCATAAAAAATATTATTCAGCGCGATTAGCAGGAGGTACGCTGGGCTTGAGCGCCTGACGTGTCTTTCTGACTTCGTTGAGGTTTGCAGAGAGACTTTCGTCGGTTCTACGCATAATTTCATCAACAAAATCCTGAGCTGCTTTACGCATTTCACGTGATTTTGCCTGGGCCTGAGCAACAGTTTCATTTGCCTTCTGCTGAGCAAGCTTTGTAATCTCTTCCTGAGCTACCATAGCGCGAGCTCTTTCTTCGGCACTGTGGATAATTCCCTCTGCCTCTTTCTTTGCATTTGCGATGATTTCGGCTCTGTCAGCAACAATTCCGCGTGCCTGTTTAATTTCCTGCGGAACATTGAGACGAATATCATCAATTACAATACGAAACTTTTCGATGCTGATGAGAGATTTACCTCCCGGAATTTTCATCGATTTGTCAAGCATTTCGTCCAACTGGTCAAGCAATTCTTCCATATTCATTTTAATTATCTCCCTTTCTTGAAAGTCTTTCTTTAATATAATCGTGAATTACAGCGGGTACAAATCCGCTTATATCCCCATTGCGTGCGGCAATCAGCTTTACTACACTCGAACTGAGAAACATATTCTCGCCCGTCGAGGTGAGAAAAACTGTTTCTGCCTCTGCATTGAGTCTTTTATTGGTAAGCGCCATCTGAAATTCGTATTCAAAATCAGATACAGCGCGTAAACCCTTTACAATAACGGTTGCGTGCTTTTCTCGCATATAATCGGCCAAAAGATTGTCCGAGCTTTCGACCGAAACATTTTCGAGTCCGCAATCCTTTATTACGTCGTTAATCATTTTTACACGTTCATCGACCGAAAAACTGCATTTCTTTGAATCGTTTGACATGACAGCAATGATAACGCTGTCAAAAAGTCGAGAAGCACGTAAAATTATATCCAGATGGCCTACGGTTATCGGGTCAAAGCTACCCGGACATACCGCTATTTTTTTATCCATCTACATCACCTCTTTTATACACAGTGACGGCTAATTTTCCGTATTTATAGTTTCTGTATAAGTTTAAATTACCAACAGAATCGGGCATTTCTTCACCAAAAGGATGCTCACATATAACAACTGAAGTATCCTTTAAAACACAGTCAAGCTTCGATAACGCTTGTCCCAAAACACCCGTTGAATACGGCGGATCAAGGAAAACTATATCAAACTTTTGACTACAACCCAATAAAAATGCCGCATAATCCTTGTTATAAACCTTGCATTTATCCTCAAAACCGACACTTTTAATATTTTCGAGGGTTACTGCCGCAGATTGCTTACTTTTGTCAATAAAAACTGCTTCCTTTGCTCCTCGACTAATCGCTTCGATACCAAGCTGTCCACATCCCGAAAATAAATCGAGAACACTTCTACCTTCTATATCGAATTGAATTATACTAAACATCGATTCCTTGACCATATCGGTTGTCGGTCTGACGTCATTTCCGTCAAGAGTACGAAGTTTTCGTCCTCTTGCCAAGCCGGTAATTACACGCATAATACTACCTCTATAACATTATCACATTATTTATATAACTTTGTCAATAACTAATTATAAAAATTATTGATTTTGCCATAATTTAGTAGTGATAAATTTAATCACTATGAAAATAATACTATCAAGGCAACGGCATGATTTTTTAATTAGCGTTTGCGCCGAAATTGCCTTATTGGGACAGTATCAGTTATGGTACTGTCCCTTTCGCTATTTTATTCAAAGGCGAGCTGTTCGCCCTTTTCCTCGGTTGAAAGCAATTGTCCCGCAACAGGTAAACTGCGTGAGCGGTAACGATGTGGCTTTTGAAGCATATTTTCTTCATACTGAATCATACTGACCAATCGCTGTGAGCGTTTTTGCGTCATAACTGCAACGCCCTGGGTATCCTTTGTAGTCTTTGACGCGATTACTCCCGTGTGGAATAAAAGCATACGTCCATTTGACGATTTGAGAAGCAATTCAACATCTTCTTTAATATGAAGCACAGCGGCAAGCGGGAACTTGTTGCAATATGCTTTTATCAGCTTTTTGCGATTTGTCTTTGTTTCATAAGCCGACATATCAACCTTTGCAATTTTGCCATTTTCAAAGGCAAAAATCATATAGCCGTTATAATCATTATAAACCGCCATATACACAGGTAGTTCCTCGGGGTCCATTTCGAGCTTTGCTGCTACAAAGTCGCCTAGCAAGCTCGCCTTTGAATCCTCAAATTCAGAAGCTCTGGATTTATATACCTGATGCTGATTGGTAAAGAAAAGTAGATGTGTGGTATTTGACGTTTCGACAGTTTGGGCGATTTCGTCCCCTTCTTTTAGTTTCTGCTCTCCACTCATACGGAGTGACTGCGGAGTAATTTTTTTGAAATATCCGCCCTTTGTAAAGAAAAGCGTAACAGGATAGTCGGCAGGAGCATCAAAATCCTCATTTGTGATTTCGCTTTCGTCGGGAACAAAAATTTCTGTCTTTCGCGGTTGTCCATGCTTTTTAATAACCGCTTGCAGCTCATCAATGATAATATTTTTAATCTTTGACTTGCTGCTCAAAATGCCTTCATATTCATCGACCTTCTTTTCGAGTTCCTCGATTTCTTCGAGTCGTTTGAGGATATATTCTTTGTTCAAATGACGAAGTTTAATGTCGGCAACGTATTCTGCCTGTTCCTTATCAATTCCAAAGCCAATCATAAGATTGGGAACAACCTCGGCATCCTCTTCTGTCTCACGAACAATCTTAATTGCCTTGTCAATGTCAAGCAAAATCTTTCCGAGACCTTTTAACAAGTGAAGTTTACTCTTTGCTTTATCGAGGTCGAAGTAAACGCGTCTTCTGACACATTCCATACGGAAGGCGGACCATTCCTCGAGCACCTCACGGATGCCGAGTACACGCGGAGACCCACCGATGAGAACGTTCATATTGACCGAGAAGGTATCCTCGAGCGTTGTTGATTTAAACAACTTTTGCATCAATTTGTCGGGGTCAACGCCATTCTTTATATCAATGGTTATCTTCAATCCACCGAGACCGGTTTCGTCGCGAATATCGTTGATTTCAGTGATTTTTTTCGCTTTTGAAAGGTCAACAATCTTCTCAATAATCTGTTCGCAGGTGGTTGTGGGCGGGATTTGAGTAATATCAATGCAACGCTGTGCCTTATCATAATTATAAACCGAGCGTACCTTAAAGCCACCACGTCCGGTATCATAAATTTTTTCAAGCTCTTCCCTATTATAAACGAGTCGTCCTCCACCGGGAAAATCGGGCGCAATCAAGGTATCGGAAATTACGCAGTTTTCGTCACGAAGATAAGCTATTTCGGTTTCGCAAACCTCGGTCAAATTAAAGGGGCAAATATTACTTGCCATACCAACAGCGATACCTGTATTAGCATTTACGAGCACCGTCGGAAATGTTACCGGAAACAGCGTCGGTTCCTTCATTGTTGCATCATAGTTGTCTACAAAATCAACCGTATCCTTATCAATATCCTTAAACAGTTCAGCAGCAATCGGTGCGAGCTTTGCTTCGGTATATCGAGAAGCGGCACACATCATATCACGCGAATACGCCTTACCAAAGTTACCCTTTGAGTCGACAAACGGGTGCAGTAACGCCTCGTTACCCATCGACAAACGCACCATTGTATCGTAAATTGCTGCGTCACCATGAGGGTTAAGCTGCATTGTACGTCCAACGATATTGGCGCTCTTAATTCTTGCACCGTTAATAAGCCCCATACCATGCATGGTATAAAGCAACTTTCTGTGCGATGGCTTAAATCCGTCAATTTCGGGAATAGCACGCGAGATAATAACGCTCATCGCATACGGCATATAGTTTGTTTCGAGAGTATCGATAATATTCTGATTAACTACCGTTCCTGCACCGGCAATATAGGCATTATCGGCGGCAGGATTACTCTTTTTCTTAATATCTTTTTTTCTAGGAGCCATAGTTGATTTTTTCTCCTTATCAGCTTAAATCAGCGTCATCAACGTAAAGATGACCGACCTGTGCAATATGGTCTTTTCTACCCTGCAAATTATCGCCGAGAAGCATATCAAACACCTGCGCTGTAGCTTCTGCATCGCTCGGCATAATTTTGATAAGTCGACGTGTTTCGGGATTCATTGTGGTAAGGTTCATCATCTCGGGCTGGTTTTCGCCAAGTCCTTTTGAACGCTGAATGGTATATTTTTCGCCGTCAATTTTTTCCAAAATCTGCGCTTTTTCCTTATCGTCATAAGCGAAATAAACCTTATTCTTTGTGTTAATTTCATAAAGCGGAGTTTCGGCGATAAACACCTTTCCCTCCATAATAAGCGTCGGAGCCAGACGATAAATCATTGTCAAAATAAGCGTTCTAATCTGGAATCCGTCAACATCAGCATCGGTACAGATAATGATTTTATTCCAGCGCAGGTTGTTAATATCAAAGTTAGAAAGATTTTTATTCGACTTTGTTTTAACCTCAACGCCGCAGCCGAGAACCTTTATCAAATCGGTGATAATCTCGCTCTTAAAGATCTTATCATACTCTGCTTTCAAACAGTTGAGAATTTTGCCTCTGACGGGCATAATTGCCTGAAAATCAGGGTCTCTCGCCTGCTTACAAGCACCCAATGCTGAGTCACCCTCTACTATAAAGAGTTCGCGTTCATCAATAACCTTTGTTCTGCAATCGACAAATTTCTGTACACGGTTTGCCATGTCCATCTTTGTTTGCAGAGTGTTTTTGATATTAAGACGTTCTTTTTCCGAACGTTCACGACTTCTCTTGTTAATAAGCACCTGCTCGGAAATCTTATCAGCGTCCGCCTTATTTTCGATAAAATAAATTTCGAGCTGATGACGTAAAAAGTCGGTCATCGCTTCCTGGATGAATTTATTGGTAATCGACTTCTTTGTCTGATTTTCGTAAGACGTTTGTGTCGAAAATGACGAAATTACAATCAGCAAACATTCTTCAATATCACTAAAAGTAATCTTGCTCTCGTTCTTTGTATATTTGCCGACCTGCTTTATATACGAGTCGATTTGAGAAACAAATGCGCTTCTGACCGCCTTTTCGGGAGCGCCACCATGCTCCAAAAAGCTGGAATTGTGATAGTATTCCTTTAACGTATTAGTCTTTGAGAAGCAAAGAGAAACGCCAATTTTAACCTTATACTCGGGCTTATCCTCTCTGTCGCGTCCCATACGCTCGGTCGACCATGTCTGAATTGAAGTAAATGCGGTGTTATCAGCCGTTTCCTCAACGTAATCGGAAATGCCGTTTTCGTACTTAAACTCGGTGGTTTTAAATCCTGCTACACTATACTGGTCACGAAGGACAAAAAGAATATTCGGATTGACTACCGACTGGCGCTTTAATATTTCCTTATAATAATCCACCGAAACGTCAATATCGGTAAACACCTTTATATCTGGTTTCCATCTGATTTTTGAGCCGGTCTGTCTGCCTTCGTACTTTTCTCTTTTAAGGCCGCCGATATTTTCTCCCTCTTCGAAATGAAGGGTATAAATATATCCGTCACGCTTGATTTCGACGTCCATATATTCCGACGCATACTGTGTCGAGCAAAGACCAAGTCCGTTCAAACCGAGTGAAAACTCGTAGCTTCCGCCGTCATTGGTATTATATTTACCGCCAGCATACATTTCGCAAAAAACGAGCTCCCAGTTTTCCTTTCCCTCGTTCTTATTATAGTCAACTGGAATGCCTCGACCGAAGTCCTCAACCTCAACCGAATGGTCAAGATAACGTGTAACGATAATTTTTTTACCGTGACCTTCTCTCGCCTCGTCGATTGAGTTTGATATAATTTCAAATATTGAATGCTGACAGCCGTCGATTCCGTCAGAGCCGAAAATAACACCCGGTCTCTTTCTTACTCGGTCAGCGCCTTTTAATGATTGGATACTTTCGTTACCATATTCTGTGGTCTTTTTGGCCATTATTTTATCTCCGATTTTCAAATATTATGGGTATACATTATAAATAATACACTATATATAGTTTTCAGTCAAGTTTTTGTTGCAATTTAAGTTTAATTTTTCCACACCTACATATTATTGTCTGTTATCTTATGCGCAATTCTGAAAAAAATAATAGCGGAGATGATAATATGAAGAAAATTTTTATTATTCTTGCCACCATTTTAACAATGACCGCCTGCTCCACTTCACCTGACTCAACCGAAATGCAAAACGTCGGCGGTAATAACGTTAAACCCGCTTCAAGTAACATAGAAATCGATTACTCTGCATTCAACAACAGTAAAAAATGCTGGGGGCAAGGTTACAACGTAAACGAAAAAAATCAGCCGATTAGCTCAATTGAATACAATAATTTATATGGTAAATACGACGCCTATTTTATCGGCAAAAAGGACAAATGCATCTATCTGACATTTGACGAAGGATATGAAAATGGATATACCGCTCAAATTCTTGACGTGTTAAAGAATAAAAAGGTGTCTGCCGTTTTCTTTGTTACCTATGATTATGTCAAGAGAAATGACGATATAATAAAACGCATGATTAACGAAGGACATATCGTAGGCAACCACTCTTGGTCACACCCATCAATGCCCGATTTAACTGTAGAAAACTGTGAACTCGAAATTACAAAACTCCACGATTATATGCTCGAAAATTACAATTACGAAATGAAATATATTCGTCCACCTCGCGGAGAATTTTCCGAAAGAACGCTTGCAATTACAAAAAATCTTCGGTACAAAACGATACTCTGGAGTTTTGCTTACAAGGACTATGACGTTAACAATCAACCCGACAAATCAAAGGCATTTAATAGAGTCGCAAATTCAGTTCATGATGGTGCAATTTATCTTCTCCACGCGGTGTCAAAAACAAACGCAGAAATACTTTCAGACGTAATCGACGAATGGCGAAATAAGGGGTTTACAGTATCAAGACTTGACATTTAATCTAACCCTCCCTCATATACTTATTTGAGGGAGGGTTAATTATGATTATCAAAGCAAAACGATTATATTTACTTATAATTTCGGTGTTTATTTTAGCATCGAGTTTTCTCATTTCCGCCGACAGCAAGGAAAACGCTACAGATAAAATTGAGCTGCCAATTATAATGTATCATCATATTTCAAAGAAATCCTCTGCTCTCGGCGCATACGTTATTACGCCCGACCAATTTGAAAGCGACCTGAAATTCATCAAGAATAAGGGTTACGAAACTATTACATCTCAAAATTTAGTTGATTATTTTAATGGCAAGTTTGAATTACCCAAAAAACCGATTATGATAACCTTTGACGACGGATATTTGAGCTTTTATGAATATGCTTATCCCCTGCTTCAAAAATATAATATGAAAGCTGTATTATCAGTTATCGGTAAGTATTCTGATTTATACTCTGAATGTAACGACCGAAACGTCAACTACGCTCACGTCACTTGGGACGATATTAAGGAAATGAGCAAAAGCGGACTGGTTGAAATGGCAAATCATACATACGATTTGCACACCTTAAATGACAGAAAAGGTAGCACAATAAAATCCGGTGAAAACGATGATTGTTATAAGACAATGCTTGCATCCGACCTAAAAACAGTGCAAAACAAGTTGAAAGAGGTTACAGGAACTTCCCCTATCGCTTTTACCTATCCTTTCGGCAGAGTGTGCAAGCAGTCGTATAGTATAATTGAGGAAATGGGCTTCAAGGTCAGCTTCGGTTGTGAGGAAAAGATAAACTATATTGATAAAGAAAATCCTAATTTATACAAGCTAAAAAGATTCAACCGTGCTCACGGAAAATTGTCAGAATCGTTTTTCAAAAATATCCTTTGGTAAAATATGTCGAACGATTTTTTAAATTATTTTCAAAAAAAGGGTTGCAAAAAGCAAACGACTGATGTATAATGCATATTGTCCTTTGAGACGATTACATCGCGGAGTGGAGCAGATGGTAGCTCGTCGGGCTCATAACCCGAAGGTCGTAGGTTCAAGTCCTGCCTCCGCAACCAACAATGCAAACCGATTTAGATATCGGCGCAGAAAAGTCCGAAACCACGACGGTTTCGGACTTTTTCTATGCAAATTTTTGCAGTTGAATTTAATAGATATCCTAAGCCCCAAACAGCTTTCGTGGAGGACCTGAACTAAATAAAAGTCGATTTCAGGCAATACTCTTGTAATATTGGCTTCATTATGCTAAAATAATGTTGAGGAGGGACAATCTATGAGTCATTCCGTTTTTGAAAGATTACAACAGGATTTTATCAAGATTCGGCATTTATTTTCAGGTGATTGTAATGATAAGCTTTTGCTTGAAGAAACTGTGGCAGATATCAAAAAGATTCGTGCTAAAATCATTAAAAAAAACAATATCGAAGAAAAACGCTTAATTTTATACTGCATTGATACTCTTTTAGAAATTATTAATGAAAATAACGAAAAAAAGATTTTTGCTTTTGCAGATACAATTCATAATATGCCGGAAATCTGTTTGGGAAAGCGCAACATCTATTCTTTTACTCAAGAAATTTTGGCATTTCAAAAAATATATGGTAAGGATTATTTTCCCACTTTTAAAAAGACAAAGCCAAAGTTTCAAAGAAAAGCCCCAAAAAACAAGTGGGAATATTTTTCTGCAGAATCGGATGCAAGCTTCAAATATTTGCATCCAATAGGATATAAAATTCTATGCGGAATAGGAATAATCGCCTTGCTACTCCCAATGGTTATATATCTCACATATACTCTTGCTATAAATCCGGCGCCAAATGAATGGACACTTATACTTGGGCAAGCAGGAACTTTCATTATTGGTATAGGTTTGTTTAATATTGTTGCCGCTTGGATTCACCAATACTTAGGTCATTTTTTAACTTTTATATGCATTTTCGGTGGAGGAGTTCTTACCGCACTTTCTTTGTTTTTACTATATAATTAGTTGATATCTAAATCGGCGTAACATGCCAAAAAACTCTTCACACTATCTTGTGTGAGGAGTTTTTTATTATCATTGAAATTTTATCGTTAATTTAATCACAATATTTTGCCAATAATATAGACAAAATGAGAAAGAATTTGTAAAATTATCTGTAATGAAAATTTCGTGAAAGAGGTATTATTCTATGGCAAATGTTAAAGATATTCTCAACCTTATTAAAGAAAAAGGTATAAAAATGGTTGATTTCAAGATGGTTGACATCAACGGTCAGTACCGTCACGTTACTATCCCTGCCGAAAACTTTTCGGAGGATACAATGAAAAGTGGTATCGGTTTCGACGCTTCAAACTATGGCTACGCCGTTGTTGAAAAGAGCGACATGGTATTCATCCCCGATCCCGATACAGCGGTTATTGATCCTTTCTGCGAGATTCCTACCCTCTCTATGACCGGTAACGCAATGATTATCGATACTCCGGAGAATCGTCCTCTCGCTCAGTATCCGCGCAATATTATCAAGGCAGCCGTTGAATATATGAAAAAGAGCGGCGTCGCTGACGAAATGAAAATATTGCCCGAATTTGAGTTTTATCTTTTTGACGACGTTACATGGAACGTTGACGGCAGATATATCGGCGCAACAGTTGATGCAAAGCAGTCGTACTGGAACTCTGACGTTGAAGGTCACGGAGTTGTCGTTCCGAAGCAGAAAAACTATCACATTGCAAAGCCGTTTGATACCTCGTATGAATGCCGTAGCGAAATGTGCCTCCTTATGAAAGAAGCTGGCATCGAAATCAACTATCACCATCCCGAAGTTGCCGCATCAGGTCAGTTTGAAATTGAGCCACAGCTTGGCGAAGTTGTTCACATGGCTGATGCTACAATGATGATTAAATACATCATTCACAACACAGCTCTCAAATATGGCAAGAGTGCAACATTTATGCCCAAGCCCATTTACGGCGAAGCAGGTAACGGTATGCACGTTCACATGATCCTCTTTAAGGACGGACAGCCCGTATTCTCTGACGATAACGGATATTCGCATCTTAGCGAAACTGCTCACTACTTTATCGGCGGCCTCTTAAAGCACATTGGCTCCCTCTGCGCTATTACTAATCCGAGCACCAACTCGTTTAAGCGTCTGGTACCCGGCTTTGAAGCTCCCGTAACCGTTGGCTACGCTACTTCAAACCGCAGCGCAGTTATCCGTATTCCCGCATACGCAAAGAGTCCTGATAAGCGCCGTTTTGAGCTTCGCAATCCTGACGCAACCTGCAACCCCTATTTCTGCTACGCAGCTATTCTTATGGCAGGTCTCGACGGTATCAAGAATAAGATCGATCCTCACGCAAACGGCTGGGGTCCGTACGATATGAACCTCTACAATCTCCCCGAAGAGGAAAAGGCAAAGCTGCAGGGACTTCCCGTTTCACTCGATCAAGCGCTTGATTGCCTCGAAAAGGATTACGAATACCTCACCGAAGGCGGAGTATTCCCCGAGGAGCTTATCCGCAATTTTATCAAGGCAAAACGTGCTGAATGCAGTCAGCTTGCTGCTATTCCCCATCCTGCTGAATTTGATAAGTATTACAACCTTTAATTAGCTGAAAAAAATTAAATTTTTGCTCAATCCCTACCCGATTTTTTTTAAATGGGTGGGGATTTTTATCATTTTTACGCGTATTATTTAAACATAAGCGGAGACAATCTCGCTTAAATTCATCGAAAAGAGGAAATATTTATGAAGAAATTATTTGCATTGATGTTGGTTGTTATTTTGACCTTCTCATTAGTTGCATGTGGCGGCGAAAGTGAGACAACCACTGATGGCGGCAAAAATGAAGCAGCTATTGTTGGCAAGTGGGAATCTGTTGATATGGAAGGTGTATTCTATAATTTCGAAAAGGATGGAAAAGGTTCTTACGAATATATGGGTACAACAATGGAATTCACCTACACCGATGATGGCAAAGCTGTAGCAATCACATACACCAACGCCACAAATCCGAATACATACGAGTACACCATTGATGGAAACAAGCTTAATATCAAAGATGATCTCGGCAATACAGTTGTTTACGAAAAGAAATAACATATTTTTCAGATTAAAAAAGCACTCTTTCGAGTGCTTTTTTAATTCTTATTAAACCAAATCCATGGTTCCGTTTTTGGCGGTTCGAGAGTAATATCAATCGAATTTTTGTTAACAGGATGGTCAAATGCAAGTCGATTTGACCAAAGGGCAATATTCTTTGTATGTATTCGGCTACCATACTTTTCATCGCCCAGAAGGGGCATCTTTCGAGATGCGCATTGTACGCGAATTTGATGTGTTCTGCCCGTCTGTAACGAAATCCGCAGTAACGAAACAGCCTCGCCCTTTACTTCAATCGTGTCCAAAACTTGATAATCCAGTATTGCCTCTTTTGCTCCTGTGCGAAGCTTCTTTACCACAAACGATTTATTTTTCAACTTATCACGAAAAAGAAAATCCCGCCACTGCCCTTCTTTTTTCTCGGGACAACCCGCAACAACGGCAAGATACTCCTTTTTCATTTTATGCGATGCAATAGCCCCCGATAGTCCTGCCGATGCCTTTGCATTTTTTGAAAAAACCATCAGTCCGCCCACCGCTTTATCCAGTCGATGAACCACGTCAATTCGATACGTTTTAGTAAGCTTTTCAAGTATATTGGGCATGCACTTTTCACGGGTGTTTTGACCTCGTTCTGACAATACACCAATTGGCTTTTCGCAAACAATTATCGATTTATCCTGAAACAATATATTTATCATTTCACCCTACTCACTTTCAAAATCATAATTTGAATATATTATATTTCAAACATAATGTCAAACAATAACAAAAAAATATCAAAAAAATATCAAAAAAAGTATTGATTTTTAAAATAATATACAGTATAATGATGATGTAGATTTATATGTCTAGTTTAGGAGGATAATTATGAAAAAGTTTATTGCATTGTTTTTGGTATTAACTCTCATCTTTGCTTTACCCGTTATGGCAAGCGCTAAAAAGAGCCCCGCAGGCGAAACCGAAATCAAGGTTACAATTATTCAGACCAACGGTGGTAACGCTGTCGGTGAAGAAAACAATGACGAAACATACACTGTTACAGCTACTCCTTCCGAAGGATACGAGTTTGATGGCTGGACAATCGAAGGTAGCTACACAATTCTCGATGGTAGCTTAGATAGTACCGAACTCACATTTGATTACACAACCGATATTACCATTTCTCCGATTTGGAAACCGATTGGTACTTCTACTCCTTCCGGTCCTGTTGATAGCGGTTCAGGTTCACCTGTCACATCTGATAATACCGGCAGCGTTCTTCCCATCGCTATCGTTTCGTTAATTGCTGTGTTGGCTATTGCAGGTTATGCAATCATCCGCAACAAAAAGGTTGTTCAGTAATTAAGTAATAATTTGACTATCATAAATCCTGTCCTGATATTAAAAGATTTCGGGATGGGATTTATTTATTAAACCGAAAGTGGTTGGCTTTATGAAAGGTATTAAAAATAGATATTTAATTATTGCTTTAATTTCTCTTTTACTTATTATTGCAATTATTTTAGGTATCATTATATGGCAAGGTGTCGGCTCAGATGAGTTCGATTCCGATAAATATAAAATTTCATCCGGCGACAGAAATATCACAGTATCAAACCCGCATTATGACGATTCAGTCATTTTGGTCGATAATCCAATCAACTTTAATGAACTCGAAAAGCAAAACAGTGATATTTACGCGTGGATTACAGTTCCGAATACAAAAATTGATTACCCTATCCTCCAAAGCTATGAGGAGGACGACCTTTTTTACGTTGATCATAACGTAAACAAAAAGAAGGCGGCAGCTGGTGCAATTTTTACCCAAAAGCTCAATCAAAAGGATTTTTCAGATCCTAACACCGTTATTTACGGCCATAATATGAAAAACGGAAGTATGTTCCGCCACCTGCACAAATTCAAAAAAGAGGACTTCTTTAACGAAAATGAATACTTTTATATATACACACGTGGACACATACTCACCTACCGTATTTTTGCCGCTTACGAATACGATGCTCGACATATTTTAAATTCATTCAATTTCTTTGACAAAGAAGTGTATGCAAGCTATCTGAAATACATTCAAAATCCCACTTCAATTTATAAAAACACCCGCGAGGTCAATCTGACCATCGATGATAAAATTGTCACGCTCAGCACCTGTTTAGCGAATAATAAACCGAACAACAGGTATCTTGTTCAAGGGGTCTTGATTAAAGATGAGTTCACCTATTAAAAAGTTTCTGATATTTGATAAATTATGGAAAATTATCATATTTCTAATTTTTTCCGCTATTATAATCGGAAGCGCTTTATTTTCAATTATTTACGCAATAACCAATTTTGGTAATCTACTGCAGATACCGATTATTGCAATTTCCGTAATTATAATTCTACTATACGCCTTAATTTATTTTAGATTGTATAGAAAAAAAGGTAAGATAATCACAGCCATTCTTTCCGTGCTGTTATGCCTACTTTTAACCATTCCGAATAGCATTACGTTTCTGACCATTTATGGCAAAAACGCGATGTTACAAAGCAATAACATTCACACTATACCACCCGACGTCGACGCGTTTATTGACGAAAACGGAATAGTCAGCTACAACGGCAAAAACTATATTTATAACGAAAATATTACCACCATTCTCTTTATGGGTGTCGATAAGAATAATATTGATAAAACCTATAAAAACGGCAAAAATGGTCAAGCAGACGCTATTTATGCTGTCACAATAGATACTCAAACTGGCGAAACCACAGTTATCAGTATTTCTCGTGACACCATGACCGATATAAAAATCTATTCCGGCGAAGGAAACTATATCCGTACCGAAAAAAGGCAGCTGTGTCTTGCATATGCTTATGGTGATGGAAAGGAAATGAGCTGCGAAAGCACAATATGGTCTCTATCAAACGTATTATGCGGAGTACCGATCAATACCTACATGGCAATAGATTTAAATGCTGTCAGAGTATTGAATGATGCGGTAGGCGGTGTAAAGGTGCCGGCATATAACAGTAACATGACAAAGAAAACCGGCAAAATGATTACCCTTCGCGGAAACGCTGTGTATAATTATATTCGGTCCAGAAACATTGACAAAACCGATTCAAACGCACACCGAATGACGCGTCAAATCGATTATTTAAAGGCGTTTTCCACAAAAGCTATTGAACAAACCAAGAAGAATATTTCAACACCGGTCGACCTTTATAACAAGGTAAATAAGTACTCGGTAAGTACCCTGTCGGTTGATAAAATCACCTTCTTAACGTCGGTATTCCTTAATGGAAATATGCATATCGAATTCAAAAATATTGAAGGTAAAATCGGTGTGGAAGGTAATTATGCGGCCTTTTATCCCGATAATCAAAAGTTGTATGAGCTTGTGCTCGACGTATTTTATAAGGAAATATAAAAAAACAAACCGTCAACAAAATTGTTGACGGTTTGTTTTTTTAGTCTCTAAACAATATATCATTTTCGAGAGCTGAACGGTGGACCATTCTACCATTGTGATAAACGTATTCACTTTCAGCAGTTTCTTCTTCCGACTCGGTTGATGTATCTGATTCGCTAGTCTTTTCAATACTCGAATCTTTATCAGTTATAGCGGCTGATGTTTCTTCCTTATGCGCTTCGTAATACGGGTCGATAACGATTCTTTTAATGGGCGGATAAACTGCCGAAACCATGACATAAATCATGAGCTCAATCAGGAATCCCAGCACAGAAAGCATCGTAAATCCAAGTACGAGACCGTATGCCTGACCTACAATAAATAACACAACGTAAAGAAGTACTACTGCGATAAATCCAAAAAGCAGCAAAATATTTCTAAACAAGCAAATTATCGAGAAGAAAAATGCGTTTTTAAATATCTTTTTGAGCGATAATTTAAGAGTCACCTGCATAAGCATAATGTAGAAATTCATCGCAACAAAAATAAATGCTAAAAACAGTGACGCAGCGAATGCGAAGGTATAGATAAATCCATTACCTAAATATGAATAATAAAGCATAATCGCATTCAGTACAATAGCGCTGATAATATACTGGATAAAAGAAATAGCAATAGACGGGAAAAAGTTTTTCTTTGCTCCGTCGATAAAATCAGAAAACAAAAATACCGGCTCTTCCCTAACGAAATCGCGAGTAACCTTAATAACTCCGGCCATGATTGGACCAATAAACGCAAAGGGTATCAAAACGAGCACCCAATAGAAATAATCAGTATAATCACCCTGTATCGAATCAACGATTGTAATATCGCCATCATCGAATGAAATCGAGGTCAATGCGTAATCATTACTCTTTGTATCAACTATCGACCATTTGCCATCGATATTTTTAATCTCTAATCTTTCATCTGATAATATATCCAAAATATTTGTCGCCAGATTTAATATCTCTTTTCCATCTTTTTCGCTATACTTGGATAAATCGAATTCCGAGCTGCCTTCAGAAATAAAATCAGGATTTGTGGCTTTTATCTTTTCAGTTAGCTTTGTAAAGGAAGCCTTTAACTCAATTAACTTCTTTTCACTCGGCTGGAAGGCATCAATATACTTGTCAACGATATTGATAAAATCGACATTGTACCCTTCAGAATAAAGATATTCAACAGCCACGTTACTTTCTGACAAAGGTGTCATATTATAAATGCCTACTGACAATGCAATAAACGGTACCAAGCACCCTATTAAAATTAAATTAAGCGAACATATTTTCCAAAATTTCGACTTTAAAATTCTAAAAAAGCGACCTAATTTAGATTCATTGTTTTCTTTACTAACGCCAGGACCAAACTTGTTATGATCGATAAATTTATTTAAAATTCCCAATTTATATCACCTTTTATTATTTATGGGCTCTCGGATGGAACTTGTTGTATGCGTTTGAGAATTTATTTCTCATAATATGCGCATACACCTGAGTTGACGAAATGTCTGAATGTCCGAGCATCTCCTGAATATCCTTTAACTGTGCGCCATTTTCGAGCAAATGTGTAGCAAAGGAATGACGGAGGGTATGCGGAGTAATATCCTTTTTTATTCCTGCTTGTGCCGCATACTGCTTAATAATCTTCCAAAATCCTTGACGAGTCAAGCGTTGTCCATTCATATTGACAAACAATGAGGTCTCATTCTTATTATATACTGTAATTGAACGTACACGCTTTATGTATTCACGAACTGCCGACAACGCAGTGGGATATACAGGGACGATTCGGTCGTTTTTAGGATTGGAACAATGAAGAATGCCTACGTCGAGAATAATGTCATTTAGATCGAGATTGATAAGCTCGGAAACACGTATTCCAGTAGCGTAAATAAGTTCAAGCATTGCCTTGTCACGACAGCCCTTTAAATCACTTACGTCGGGTTGAGATAAAAGTATGTCAATCTCTCTATTTGATAAAATATCGGGCAATTTCTTTTCGCCTTTTTCAAATTTGATACCTGCAGCGGGATTTGACAAAACAATGCCGCTTATAATCAGGTACTGATAAAAACAGCGAATAGACGCTACAACACGAACAATAGTTGAGCGGCTCTTTCCCTTTATTTCAAGATATTTGATATAATCCTTAATATCCTCGTTTGTTGCCTTTTCAATTTCGTTAATATCATTGGCTTCAAAGTAATCAAAATACTGACTCAAATCGCGAATGTACGATTCAAGCGTATTTGCTGATACCTTTTTTTCCTCCATCAGATATTGACGGAATTGCTGTTTAAAGTCCTTCATTTTAAAATTTACCCCGTTTAAGTTGCTAAATACATAACAATTCGTACTGCTAATGACTGCACCGATGAAATTATTATCATTACAAGCAACGTTATTATTGTTTTTATAAAATTATCTTTATTTTTCAGCTCAATGGCGCAACTATTATTTCGAAAAGTGTATTCGAATATAGCACTGCATATTTTGAGCGAAGAGTTAAACCGATAGTACAGAAATAGTGAGACTATCATATTAAATATGAGAAATGAAAAAAAGAATATAATCAGTCCACTAAATCCAAAGTCAAAATACAAATGCCCTGCAAATTGCCCAAAAGACACGCCGAAAAATATCATAAACAAATATAAAATCGGCTTTCCAAAGCAAAAATAACCCAATAAAAAGACAGCCAAAAATATTACCGCCTTTACACCAAATAATGTTGTAAAAGCAGCAAGATAACCACTTTGAATAAAACCCATCAGTAACCGATAAGCCATCGTCACCGAATAAAGCTTAAAATCTAGACGAAAAAAAACGCACCCCATAGTATAAGCGGCAAGAATCAATGAATAATATAAAAGCATTCCATTTCTTCTTATCCTAGGTGAGCAATTATAAACTGCGGCAAGCATACTATCATCTCCGTACAAGCTATTTATAAAAAATATGCTAATTGAGAGAAAATAATGCTAATATGCCGCAAAACATATATAACATTTAGTTCACATAATACTTTTAAATTTCTAAATATAATATAGTACAAAATCGCTGTAATATCAATCATTTTCTCTCAAAAATTTCATTTTTGGAGAGTTGTACAAATATTATGTCAATCACTTTATGTAAATATAATATAGATTATGTAAACAATTTTATGTAAACCCAATATCTCGTTGGTTTTAGTTTTATGTTAACTACTTGTAGATGGGTGTCAATATGATAAATTTACAATAAATTATCAGTTTTTACAATATGCACAAATTGAATAAATCCGCTACTTTTTCATTTAAAATGTTTTTATTTTAAAACAATTTTTTTGATAATAAATCTTGACAATACAGGAATCAGTTGCTATAATAATACGGTCGTTTGATTCATTAGCTCAGACGGTAGAGCACTTGACTTTTAATCAAGGTGTCCGGGGTTCGAATCCCCGATGGATCACCAACAAGAAAAAGGAACGCTAGTTATCTACTAGCGTTCCTTTTTTTTATTCCCTTCCCTATCATAAAAAAATGAGTACTGAAAATTCAGCACTCATTTTTTTATGAAATCAATATCTTTTCCCAAAGGGATTCGTAATACTTTCTGACCTCGGGGTCGAAGTCGTGGAAATACTGCGCTTTTTTGATCACTTCATCTGACGGATATAGAATTTCATCCTGATAGAATGAGTAATCAGGATTTTCTGCAACCGCAGTATTGGGTGAAGTGTAACAAATATACTCGGCATTTGCGAGAGCAACTTCCGGCTCACACATAAAGTTGATGAACATGAGCGCTGCCTCATAATTTTTAACACAATTAGGAACGCAAAAAGCGTCAACGAAAATATTGAATCCTTCCTTTGGATAGGCAAACTTGAGATTGGGGTTGGATTCAAGCATAACGAAATAGTCTCCAGCGTAATAAGGCGCCATGGCAGCATTACCACCGCCCATTTTATTAAAAACTTCATCCATTACGCGACCTTGTAAGATGTCATTCTGCTCAATAAGCAGGTCACTAGCCGCATCCCAATCGGCCTTATCCTCGGTATTTAAGTTCTGACCGAGAATAAACTGTGCGATAGCAAAGCAGTCACGCGGATTATTAAAAGTAAGGATATTATCCTTATACTTTTCATCCCACATTATCGTCCAGCTATCTACCTCGCCATTAACCAACGTAGAGTCATAGATAAGTCCAACGGTACCTGCATTATAAGCAACGCTGTACTCGTTATTCTCGTCATAAAAGAGATTTTTGTACTTATTATCAATATACTTGAAATTACTAATTTTGTTCAAATCAAGCTTTTCAAGCATATTTTCATTCTTCATTCTCTCGATCATATAATCGGACGGAATTACAACATCATACGAAACTGCACCGCTTTTAAGCTTTGAATACATTGATTCGTTACTATCGAAATTGTCGTAATTCACTTCAATTCCGGTGAGATGCTCAAATGCGTCAATAACATCAAGTGTACCTTCGTCGCCGTCAGAAATATATTCACCCCAGTTAAACACGTTAAGCTCTGTGCCGGCATAATCGGTCGAATAAGTACCTGATAAATTATTAAACAGTTCGGTATATTTATCGTTCTGGTTATTTTGCAATGAGTTAATCCCGAATGCACTTAACGCTATGCAAACCGCCAAAAAAAAGCTAATTACAGAAACACGAGCTGCTCTGGTTTCGAACTTATTATCAAACCAATCGCCAATTTTACCAGCAATTTTTGAAATAAATCCGGCTTTTGCATTTTTCTTGAGTTTCATTTCAGAACGCGCCTGAATGAGATTAACGATAATTAAAAGAATCAGTATCGCAAAGAAAATCACGCTGGAAAGAGCGTAAATATCGGGTTTTACCGTCTTTTTCGTAGTTTGGTTATAGATAAGCAAGGGCAAGGTCTGAAATCCTGTACCATTTGTAAAATAGCTGATTACAAAATCGTCAAGTGAAAGAGTAAACGCCATTATAAAGCCCGAAACAATACCCGACGAAATATTCGGCAACACAACCTTATAAAACGCTGAATGAGGTGTGCATCCTAAATCCTGCGCTGCTTCAACGAGATTCTTGTCAGTTTGACGCAATTTAGGTAAAACATTTAAAATTACGTAAGGTAAATTAAATGTAATATGCGCGATGAGAATTGTATAAAAGCTTAAATACTGCTGTGCACCAATCAATCGTCCGACGAATACGAACAAAAGCATCATTGACACACCTGTTACAACATCGGGGTTCATCATCGGAATATTGGTAACCGTCATAAATGCACTTTTACCAATTTTTGAGCGCATATTGAAAATACCAACTGCCGCTAAAGTACCGAGAATCGTCGCAATTAAAGCAGAAAACACCGCCAAAATAAAGGTGTTTTTGAGCGCATTCAATGTTGCGCTTGAATTAAACAATTCCCCATACCACTTCACCGAAAAACCTTCAAAAACATAAGTACTTCTCGATGAATTGAAGGAAAAGAAAATCATTACTGCTATCGGCGCATAGAGGAATATAAACATCAGCACCGAGCAAATCTTTCCAAATAATTTCATAGGATTATACCTCCGTCATCGTCGTCGGTAAATCTATTCATTATGGCAAGACTGATTAGAATAACAACCATCATAATCAGCGAAAGAGCAGCGCCTGTATTGTAGCTAAGGGCATCAAACCTCTTTTGAACAATATCGCCAATCATCAGCGTTTGCGCTCCGCCAAGCTTCTGCGAAATGTAAAAGGTGCTTACGCTAGGCACAAATACCATTGTTATACCTGAAATTACACCCGGAAAGCTCAGGGGCAAAATAACCCTTTTAAGCTTTGCCCAGCCGTTTGAGCCGAGGTCCTCTGCCGCTTCGAGCAAGGAATTATCAATCTTTGTCATTACGGTATAGATGGGCAGAATCATATACGGTATATAATTGTAAACCATACCGAGAATTACTGCTCCGGGAGTACCAATAAGTTTCAGCGGCTCGATTCCAAACAAGCCAAGAAATGAATTGATAAGTCCTGTCTTTTCCAAAATTGTTGTCCAGGAATATGTCCTGATAAGCAGATTCATCCACATTGGAAGCATAACAAGGAGCATCATTATCTTTTGCGTGCTGACCTTTGATCGTGACATATAATATGCAACGGGATATGACATAATCAATGTAATGAATGTTGCAATAACGGCATAAACGAGGGAACGAATGAAAACTTCTTTATATTCACCGATATTTAATATGTAGCTTAATGTATAATTTCCGCTCTCGTCAGTCAAAGCATAATAAACAACGATAACAAGCGGAACGATAATAAAAATCACCGACCATAAAAGATACGGAGCGTTAATTAACCTTCGTAAAAAGGATGATTTCATGTCTCATCCTCCCCGTCATCTTCAACCTCGTTCATAAGCTCCATTTCGTCGCTAAAGGTACTATAATCGCCGAACATACCTGAATATTCGGATTTTTTCATAATATGTATGTCCTGAGGCGGAATAGAAATTCCTATTCTATCCCCTACCGCAGGTGAATCGGTAGATTGAATCATCCACTTGAAGTTATTGATGTCAACGATAATTTCGTAATGAACGCCCTTGAACGTGATTGACGAAACGACACCCGAAAGCTGCCCTTCACCTTCACTAACTACATCAATATCCTCAGGACGAACAACAACGTCAACCGGTTCATTCTTTTCAAATCCTACGTCAACACATTCAAACTTGTGTCCGAACATTTCGACAAGTTTATCCTCGCGCATAATACCGTCGAGAATATTACTTTCGCCGATAAAGTCTGCAACAAAAGCATTCTTTGGCTCGTTATAAATATCCTCGGGCGAACCAATCTGCTGAATTTTACCCTCGTTCATTACTACAACGGTATCCGACATAGAAAGCGCTTCTTCCTGATCGTGAGTAACAAATATAAAGGTAATGCCGAGCTGTTGCTGGATGTTTTTAAGTTCGATTTGCATATCCTTACGAAGCTTTAAATCGAGAGCTCCAAGCGGTTCGTCAAGCAGCAAAATCTTTGGATTGTTAACAAGAGCTCGTGCAATTGCAACGCGCTGCTGCTGACCACCCGAAAGCGAGTGAACCTGGCGACGCTCGAATCCCGAAAGGTTAACCGATTTAAGCATGGCGGTAACTCTTTCGTCGATTTCTTTCTTATCAACCTTATTTACGCGAAGTCCGAAGGCAACGTTTTCGTAAACGTTGAGGTGAGGAAAAAGCGCATAACGCTGAAAAATGGTGTTAACCTGCCTTTTATACGGAGGAACACCATTCATACGGTTGCCGTCGATAATAACTTCACCGGTATCAGGCTGTGTAAAACCTGCAATAATTCTGAGAGTCGTCGTCTTTCCGCATCCTGACGGACCTAGAAAGGTAACAAACTCGCCATCCTTTATACTTAAACAGAGGTCATCTAAAATGACCTCATCGTCAAAGGATATACCAATGTTTTCTAATTCGACTACAATATTTTCATTTTTGGACATAACATGCATCCCCCTTTGCGGTAATAGGAACTGCTGTAAAATATTCAGCAGTACCAGCGACCCCATTGCACACGCCCTCCGCAAAGGGTTTTTCGCAATCGGCGGATTTATTATTAACCCGCTGGTTGATTGCGGCGTGGCTGGTAGTCAACATTTGCGAATTGAAATTCAATTCTTTAATGCATAGTTATAAATATAAAGCCAAATCCCCGAAAAATCAATAGTTTTTTTGATGATTTATTTATTTTTTTATTACATTTTCTATGATAAATTTGATTTACTCGTTATTGCTCGTTATTTCTCGATTTTGCTCGTAATATCTCGTTTTATACATTTTTTAGTCAAATGAAAAAGCATCACCAAAAAGGTGATGCTTTTTATAAAAAATGCAATTATTCAGCAGTTCCTTCTGCAACAGCTTCTTCAACTACTTCTTCAGCAACTGCTTCTACCGGCTCGAGAAGTGCCTTGATTGAAAGACTAACGCGCTTCTTATCAAAGTCGATAGCAGTAATCTTTGCAGCTACCTGCTGACCAATTGAAAGAACGTCTGCTACCTTTTCAATTCTCTCGTTAGCAATCTGAGAAATATGGATAAGTCCATCAATTCCCGGAATAACCTTTGCAAATGCGCCGTAGCTGGTCAAGCTGACAACTGTAACGTCAACAACAGAACCAACCTCGTACTGTGCTTTGAGAATTTCCCAAGGATTGTCCTCTGCGTTCTTGAATCCGAGAGAAATCTTTCTCTTTTCGGAATCAACTTCCTTAACATATACATCAACAGTGTCGCCAACCTTGACAACCTCTGACGGATGCTTAATTCTAGACCATGAAAGCTCAGAAATATGTACCATTCCGTCAACGCCACCGAGGTCAACAAACGCACCGTAATTGGTAAGAGTCTTTACAACGCCGGTATAACGCTTGCCAGCTTCGATTGCAGCCCAGAACTGAGATTCAATTTCCTTCTTTGCTTCGCGCAATACGCTACGGATTGAACCGATAGCTCTGCGGCCTCTGTTAATTTCGATAACGCGAAAATTAACAGTTGTACCCTTTAAGTCATCGAGTGACTCGTTACGGCTGAGGGTTGCGTGTGATGCAGGAACGAATACGCGAACACCATTAGAAACTACGATAACGCCGCCCTTGATAATCTCGGTAACAACGCCTTCGAGAACTTCGCCAGATTCCTTTGCATCATTGATTTTTGTCCAACCGGCAATAGCATCCAAACGACGCTTGGAAAGCATGATTGTACCTTCCATATCGTTTGTTTTGAGGATCATAAGATCCAATTCATCGCCAACCTTAACTTCCTTTGTAAGGTCAACATTGGGATCAGATGAATATTCGCTCGCAGATACGTAGCCGGTCTGCTTACGGCCGATATCGACCTGTATTTCAGCACGGTTTACGGAAAGAACAACACCGTGTACCTTCTGTTCGGAATTCATACTGTTAAGTGAAGCTTCAAGAGCTTCTTCAAAGGTCATTTCGTCAATAGACTTTTCAACAACCTTGGCCTCCATTTCAGCAGTAGCTTCAATGGGATTTTGCATCTCTGACATAATAATCAGAACCTCCTTTATTATAGCAGCAGGTGTCGATGCACCCGCCGTAACACCAATTTGCTCGGCAGCGCGAATTTCGTCAAGCGGTAATTCGTCAGCCGTTTCAATATGGTATGTTTTATTGCAACGTTGTGAGCAGATGTCGGCAAGCTTAACGGTGTTTGAACTATGCTTGCCACCAATGACAATCATAACATCACATTCATCCGCTAATTTCTCTGCTTCGGACTGTCTCAACGACGTAGCTTTACATATTGTATCAAAAACAATCGCGTTTGTACATACCTTTTTTAAAGTTTTTTGACATTTTATCCATTCATTTGCGTTAAAAGTAGTCTGTGCAACAGCTGTAATCTTGCTATTTATAAATTTATCGTTAATTTCAAGCAATTTTTCCAATTCGTCATTATCTGAAACAATGTGACATTTATTATCGCACCATCCCGAAATTCCGATAACTTCCGGGTGTTTTTTGTCTCCTGCAATAATTATAACATGATTTTCCTCATAAGCCGACCTGACAATTTTATGAATATTTGAAACATACGGACAGGTCGCATCAACCACCTCGCCGCCTATTTTTGCCGAATTATAAACCGTCGGAGCAACACCGTGTGAGCGGATAACCATTATTTCGCCATCATTTCGGTCAAACTCGTTTTCAGCAGTTCTAACGCCCTTGTTTTCGAGAATCTCGACCATTTGCTTATTATGAATAATTGGGCCTAGAGTACATACCTTTTTACCACTGTCGGCAAGTTGTTCGGTTAATTTAATAGCTCGATTAACACCAAAGCAAAAACCTGCAGTCTTTGCAACGGTTATTTTAGGCACCTTGTCTCCTCCTCCCACAGAGAGGTTATGTCATCCATAATTCTGGTCTTTACCTTTTTGATTTCAGAAGGTTTAATTTCGTTTATTTGTATTTCCTCCGCCTTAATGACCTTTCCGTAATTTACGACAGCACGACTGAATAAACGAGGACGACCATACTTGTAAGTAACTGCAACGGGCAAAATATCCGAACCAGTTGAAGCGGCAACTACTGCCGCACCGGATTTCGGCTTCCCAGGGCTGCCGTCAGGATTTTTAGTACGTGTTCCCTCGACAAATATTCCAAAGATTTTGCCATCTATTACAAGCTGCTTTGCGTTATCAATAGCCGACGAGTCATTCTTACCCCTATCAACGGGAAATGCACCGCAAAATCTAAAAAAAGCTGCCGCAATCCTATTTTTAAACAGTTCATTTTTTGCCATAAAATAGACTCTACGCTTTGACGTCAAAATAATAAACGCTGGGTCAAGCAACGAAATATGATTCGAGCAAAGAATTATTCCACCATTTTCAGGAATGTTTTCCTTTCCCTTTGCCTTAAATGGAAAAAAAATTTTTACAATTACATATACAATGCTGACCAAAACCTTAAATAGAAAATCCATAATACTTTACCTACTAATCATTAAAATAAACGTACCATAAGAATATGTGATGTACTTAAATCCTTTAAAATCACTAATTTTTCCCTTCACTGCCGAGAAAATCTTATTATCTCTTATGTCGTAACTTACGACATTTTCATTCATTTCCTTATAACTGTAATAAAATTCAATACTATCACTTCCATCATTAGCGGACATTATCATATTATCGACTACCACGTCAAAAAATTCATTGTCACTGTTAATTGCAGTTTCGTTAACAACGTAGTAATTCATTTTATTGCTGTCTGCCGTCGGGAGTTTGAGATTGTATTCGCCCGAGTAAATTGTCGAATCATCCTTTACTGATGACATATTGGAATAAGCCGTATGCGTCTTTGAAATCATTTCCTCGTCCACGTTCAAAAAGGTATGAATAACGTTATCATCATCGACATCATCCCACAGAACATCAACGTAATACCACTCATTATCGAGCAAAACTGTATTCCACATGTGAGGTGAGCCATCGGTTACCTCACCACATACAAGATTACTGTTTATACCCACTGAATACATAAGAAGCTGAAACGCCTTTGAATAACCTTCGCACACGGCAACACGATTAACAATCGCGCCATAAGCCGTCCAAGGCAAAGGATTTTCACGTTTTCTTTCTTCAATATTATCGGCAAAAACGTCAGCATCGGTATCATAAGCTACATTTTGACAAAGCCAATCGTGTATTGCAACTTCTTTTTCAAAATCGGTCATATCAGCTGTGATACATTCGCCTATAATTGATTTAACCGCTGTTTGAAGCTCTTGCATCATCTGAACACGTTCATCATGCGTGTATGTATATCCCTCTAAATCACCCTTATCAAAGCGCAAATATACTGTATCATCTTTTTCACCGGTACCATATTCAAAGCCGAGCCAAAACAGTTCAGGATAATCATATTTTACTGCATACATCGAGATAACGGCATCCTTTTTTGAAACCATGCCGAGATTGATATTCCCTGTTTTCATTATAATAACAGCATCGAGAATGGTTTTATACATTCCCTGCTGAACTTTGTTTAACTGATTATAATTATAATATTCCGATTCATCAATCGCAGTTTCGTAAAAAGAATAATCAAATTTCAGTTCCGGAAAAACCTTTGTTTCGGTAATACCGTCATTAAAAACATCGTTATAAACGTCCTTTATATCAGCAATTATATCACCCGTTCCAAAACAAAACGAGTGTACCACAAGCGATATTATCAGTACGATTGCAATAACTAAAGTAAAAAGGGCTTTTTTCATCCTATTCCTCTAATTCGCCTAATCGTTTTGAAACGTATTCGGCAAGCATATTTACCGATTGGTCTAAATCGTTGCCGGTAGTATCAATTAAATCAGCATCGTCGGCAGGTTTAAGCGGAGCAATTTCGCGATGTGAGTCCTGATAGTCACGCTCGTTCAGTTCCTTTAACACCGTTTCGTATTCGACTTTAACGCCCTTTTCAACGAGTTCTTTGTATCGTCTCATTGCGCGTTCCGCTGCCGATGCGGTTAAGAAAATTTTAATTTGAGCATTGGGAAGGACGACCGTACCAATATCGCGTCCGTCCATAATAACGTTATTCTTACGAGCCATATCACGCTGTAAATCAAGCAAAAATGAACGAACATCACCTATTGCCGAAACATCAGATGCAGCCATAGAAACCTCAGGTTTACGAATATCACTCGATACGTCCTGACCACATAAAATCACCTTCTGTGATCCGTCAACATATTTGAGTTCAACGTCGATTTCGGCAAGTTTAGGCACTACTGCCGACTTATCCTTTGTATCAGCGCCAGAATTAAGCATATAAAGACCGATTGCACGATAGAGAGCACCCGTATCAACGTAAATGTAACCAAGCTTTTTTGCAAGTGCCTTTGCAATAGTGCTTTTACCTGCGCCGCCAGGTCCGTCAATAGCTATTGAAACCATTTTTTCATTCTCCTATTTAAACTGAATTACCGGCAAGTCGACCGGTTGAAAAGGCGATTTGAAGATTAAAACCGCCCGTATATGCGTCAACGTCAATTACCTCACCGCAAAAGTAAAGTCCTTTGCACAGCTTGGATTCCATTGTTGACGGGTTAATTTCCTTTGTACTGATTCCGCCCGAAGTAATAATCGCTTCGTCATACGGACGAAAACCCGTTACAGTTAATCTAAAATCTTTTGTTATATCAACCAGACGGCTTCGCATTTCCTTCGAAATTTGACTAACCTTTGTCTTTGGTGATATTCCAGAAACGCTAATGATAATCGGAATCAAACTCTTTGGATAAAGGTCACACAAAGCGTTTGAAAGCTCCTTAGACGAATATTTTGCAAAATCGCGTAAAAAGCGGTTATCAAGCTGTTCGTGAGTAAGCGCCGGTTTTAAATCAATATGAACGACAACATCCTTTGGCTCATCAATATGACATGACCCGCTCAAAACGACAGGTCCGCTTATGCCAAAATGAGTAAATAGCATTTCGCCAAAATCGTTAAAAATAACCTTACCCTTTTGTTCAAAAGAAATGCCGATATTAACAAGACTGAGTCCCATTAAATATGAACAGAATTTTTCCTTAATTTCAAGCGGCACAAGTGATGGTTTAGTTTTATTCACCAAGTGACCAAGCTGTTTTGCAAAGCGATAACCATCACCGTCAGAGCCGGTTTTGGGATAAGATAATCCGCCCGTAGCAATGATCACCCTATCGCAATCAATCACCTTACCACCTTTGAGACGGACACCAACAACCTGACCATTCTCGCTAATCACCTCGTCGGCTGTAGCGCTGATAATTCGAGCATTTTGCTTTGCATAACCGACCAAAGCATCAACTATATCCATTGCCTTGCCCGACTCGGGAAAGACTCGATTTCCCCTCTCCACCTTTAATTTTACTCCCAAATTCTCAAAAAAATCAAAGGTATCCTGAGGTGTAAATCGTGAAAAAGCCGCATACAGAAAACGCGAATTATGCACAACCGCGGACATTAGCTCGTCGGCATCGCACATATTTGTAAGGTTGCATCTACCCTTTCCCGTGATAAGCAATTTTCGAGCAGGTCGCATATTCTTTTCAATTACAGTGACGTCGTGACCATTTTCAGCGGCTGTTCCTGCCGCAATCAAGCCGGAAGCACCGCCACCGATAACAACAACCTTCATACATTCCTCATATCAGAGCATTTCGTAAAGCTCGTCTTCATTTATAATTTTAACGTCTAAAATTTTCGCCTTTGCAAGCTTACTGCCTGCGCTTTCACCAGCAAGCAAGTAATCTGTATTACGCGAAACAGTCGAGGCAACCTTGCCTCCATTTTTTTCAATGATTTCGGTGGCTTCGTCGCGCGAAAGGGACGGCAACACACCGGTTATAACAAACGTGAGACCCGAAAGCGAAGTACTTTTAACCGCAATTTCTTCACTCAATGCAACGCCATAGCTACCGAGTCGCGAAATATATTCCTTTGTCTGTGACAGAGAGAAATATTCAACCACCGACTGTGACATTATTTCGCCAAATCCGTCAATGGAATTTATCTCATTAAATGATGCATTCATAATTGCATCAATGCTGCCAAATCTTTCGGCAAGGAGCTTTGCGGCACGTTTTCCGATATGACGGATGCCAAGAGCAATAATAAGGCGGTAAAGTTCGTTATTCTTTGAGCCCTCAATCGCGCTGATAATATTGTTTGCCGAGCGCTCTCCAAGTCGTTCCAGATCGGCTAATTGGTGTACTTCAAGTCCGTAAATATCGGCAGGCGTTTTTACCAGTCCGCTATCAGCAAGCTGGTCGATAACCGCCTCTCCAAGTCCTTCAATATCCATCGCATCACGCGAAACAAAATGAATTAAATTGCGACGCAACTGAGCGGGACAATCGGTATTGGTGCATCTGAGTGCCGCCTCATCAACGTCGCGGAACACCTTTGCACCACAGGAAGGACAAACCTCGGGCATTGAATACTTTTCTGACGAATCATCATGCTTCACCGAAGCCACAACCTCGGGGATAATATCCCCCGCCTTACGAACCAGAATTGTATCGCCAATACGAATATCCTTATCAGCAATAAAATCCTCGTTATGAAGCACCGCACGTGAAACCGAAGTACCTGCAAGCATAATTGGGTCAAATACAGCAGTAGGTGTTAACACACCCGTTCTGCCAACGTTGATTTCGATTTCTCGGAGAACGGTCTCCTTTTCCTCAGGAGGATATTTGTATGCAATAGCCCATTTGGGATATTTAGACGTGCTACCAATTCCAACTCGGTCGGAGAGATTATTCACCTTTATAACCGCGCCGTCAATGTCAAAAGGAAGTTCACCTCTGACACTGCAGATACGATTGATTTCATCAATGGCCTCGTCAATACTACGACATTCCTTGTAGAACGGGAGGGTCTTTAAACCAAGAGATTTGATATAATCGAGTGATTCGATATGATTTTCGAGCTTCTTTCCGTTAATCTGCTGAACGTTGAAAAGGAAAATATCAAGTTCACGAGAAGCGGTAATTTTCGGATCCTTTTGTCTTAATGCACCGGCAGCGGCATTTCGAGGATTTTTTGCCGGTTTTTCGCCGTTGTTTTCTTGACTTGCAACCAGTTTCAAAAAGCTGTCGTGAGGCATATAAACCTCTCCACGAACCTCTAAAAATTCGGGTGCATTATCAATATGAAGCGGAATTGAACGAATTGTTCTCAAATTAGACGTAACGTTTTCTCCAACGAAGCCGTCACCGCGAGTAGAACCTCTGACAAGCTCACCGTTTGCATATTCGAGTGATACCGAAAGTCCGTCGATCTTTGGCTCGACAGAATAAACAACATTGTCAATAAAGCCCCTTATACGATTATCAAAATCGCGGAGCTCGTCAAAGCTGAATGCGTCCTGCAAACTCTCCATCTGAATCTTATGAACGACCGATTCAAATTTACCCGACGCCTTTCCACCGACACGCTGCGACGGAGACGAAGGAATAACCAATACGGGATATTTTGTTTCAAGCTCAATAAGCTCATTCATAAACAAGTCGTATTCGTAATCGTCGATTTCTGGAGAATCTTCTACATAGTATTTATAGTTATGATATTCGAGGAGTTTTCTTAATTCGCGTACGCGTTGCTGTGCTGAATGAAAATCCATAATAACACCTACTTTTTGTAATCTATTTTATTATAACACAACTTATTTTATTTTTCATCTATTTTTCAATAATTTTTTATAATATCTGCATAAGTTTCGGGTACCGTTCCGACAATTACTGTTTCAGCAATACAACACTCGTTTGTAACCTTATCTTTTAGACGTTTTCCGAGTGTAATTACACTTATTTCGACCTCGATTTTCACTACTATTCTGTGACAGGTTTGATTTATTCCCGCCGAAGTAAACTCGCTGAAAATATCGGTCACCGTTACGCCGCTAAACTGAACAGAAACACCAATTTCAGGACCCATTCCCGATAAATAATCACTACCTGTAAAGGTACCTATTGGGATACCGACCTCGGTAACGTCGTACCTTGATATGTACTCGTTAACATCCTTTACCAAGTATGATTTCAGCAAATTTATTTGTGCTGAATTGGTTTCTATCGCCTTAACGTCGCCCCTATCATCATACTTGATATTAGTCATATCGCCATATTGTATGCCCGATTCAGCTACGGAATTATATAGTGACTCATTTATAATATTTTGTACAACTAATTTAGAATGATTTAGCGCAACGTTTCCCGTCATTGAAGCACAGTATAAATCAAAAAACACAAATCCGCCAACCGATAATATTAACGTAATAAAAATTATCCGCTTCACAATTTTTAAAAAACGCATTTTCTCACCTCATTTTATATTATTAAAATAATAAACTTAGGTGAAAAAATAAGAGTGCTTAAAAAGCACTCTTTAAGAAAATTACAATATTATGCAGATTAGTCCGCTACAACCTTCATTTATAACCTGCTCAATGGTTTCCTGAAGTCGCATTCTTGCATCGGCGGGCATTCTGGCAAGTTTAGTGTGTAATCCTTCGTTTACGAGGTCGTGAAGCGATTTACCAAATATATTCGAGTCCCAAATCTTCACGGGATCCTCCTCAAATTCTTTGAGCAGGTACATTACCAAATCCTCCGATTGCTTTTCACTTCCAACAATCGGGCTAACCTCGGTTTTAATATTTGCCTTCATCATGTGAATTGAGGGTGCGCTTGCTCTGAGCCGCACTCCGTAACGACCACCCTGCTTGACGATTTCGGGCTCTTCTAGAGATAATTCCTCCGTTTCGGGCATTACAATACCATATCCCGTCGCCTCAACTTCATCAAGAGCATTTTTTACCCTCTGATATTCCTTAAACGATTTGGCTAAACTGATTATCGTTTCGATAATATCCCTATCGCTTGAAATCGAAAGTCCCGTCATCTCGTTTAATATTGTATAGAAGAAGGATTTGTCAAGTTCGATTTCTGTTTCGACCGCACCCGTGCCCATATCAATATTCAGCTTAGATGCAGCAATTATATTCTCAACGCCCTTTATTGCTTCGATAAAATCGGAAATGTCCGAAATTTTAGTTACGTTTGCTGCTAACTTATGTATTTCGGAATAAAGTGATTTCTTAAACCAATGGTCTTTATCAACGCTGTTAATCCAATACGGCATTTTAAGCGAAATACTACTTACAGGAAATTCTTTAAGCAGCTTTGCAAGTATATTCTTAATTTCGTTTTCGTCTAAATCGAGGCAATTTATCGGTAAAACTGTGGTAGCGTATTTTTCGCTCAAATGTTCGGCTAATTCGATTGATTCCTTAGAATCGGGATACATACAGTTGAGCAGAACGACAAATGGCTTGTTGATTGATTTTAGCTCGTTTATTACCCTTTCCTCTGCTTCCTCGTATTCATCGCGAGGGATTTCGCCAATGCTCGAATCAGTTGTGATAACAAGACCGATTGTCGAATGCTCGTTAATTACCTTTTGGGTACCGATTTCCGCCGCCATATTAAAAGGCACCGGCTCCTCAAACCAAGGTGTAGCTACCATTCTTGGCATTTCGTTTTCGATATATCCGAGTGAACTAGGTACGATGTATCCGACGCAATCAATCAGACGCACCCGCAGATTTATGCTATCCTCTAATGTTATTTCAGCGGCTGATTCGGGAATAAATTTCGGCTCGGTGGTCATAATCGTACGACCTGCCGAGGATTGCGGAAGCTCGTCATTTGCTCTTTCTCGCTTTGTAACATCAACGATATTTGGTAATACAAGAGAATCCATAAACTTCTTAATAAAGGTTGATTTTCCGGTTCGTACAGGGCCTACAACGCCAATATAAATGTCGCCACCTGTTCGGGCTGCAATATCCTGATAAATATTTGATGCTGGCATGAAAATTTCCTCCGTCACTTCATTTGTTTGTAAATCAATATGTGTAAATAAAGGAAAATATGACAAGCAACAAATTTTATTAAAAAACATTTTTTGTATTGCCTAAGCAAATAGAATTGATTATAATGTATTCATAAATTGAAAAAGGCGGAGAAAAAATGAAAAAGATTTTTGCTATATTGCTATGCCTGATGCTTGTATTTTCGGTTTGCTCCTGCTCGGACAACAATGATGAAAAAAACGATACTTCATCAGAAACTGTAAGCACTCGAGAGCTTACCGAAACCGAAATCAAATTTAATAAATTAGAGCTTAAACCCGACTGCTTTTTAGCATTGACTAGTGAAAATGATTTGACCGATATGTTTTCGACTTCATTTCTCGAAAAGACCTACGATTTTGAGGTAAACAAAGCAAGTGCAGAAAAGCTTTTGAAAGAAAATCTCAATAAAATTACAAAAGGCAAAAAAACAAATCTCGATAAAGCAACCGCTTGCTATGACTGGATTATCAAGAATGTTGAATATCACGATTATGGATTCAGCAACTGGGTAAGTCTCATTGTCACACTTAATGATAAGCAAGGAAATCCATTTGACTTCGCCTATACATACTACGCCATGCTCAGATACATTGGGATTGACGCAAAGCTCGAAAAAGGATTCCGTTCACTTGAAGTAGGCGGAAACAGTATGCACAGCTGGGTTACGGTAGAAATGGACGGCGTTAAATATTACATTGACCCATTTACCGATAATAATAACGCAGATTTACAGCAAAAAGAAACCTGCTACGACTGTTTCCTTAAAACTGATGAAGAGGTCGGATACAGATATATCGAGGACTAATTTAATACATATTTTAAAAGCACCGACAGAAACAATCTGTCGGTGCTTTTTTATATGATTTATTGTGAATTAGTATGCGATGCCCTGAGCGATCATAGCGTCTGCAACCTTTTCAAATCCGGCGATATTAGCACCTGCAACGAGGTCGCCATCCATACCGTACTTCTTAGCTGCTTCATACGAATTCTTAAAGATATCAGCCATAATCTGCTTGAGCTTAGCGTCAACTTCTTCAGCCGTCCAGCTGTAACGCATTGAGTTCTGGCTCATTTCGAGGCCCGAAACTGCAACACCACCGGCGTTAACTGCCTTTGAAGGAGCGATAACTGCGCCGCTTGCCTTAATAATAGCCATAGCTTCCTCTGTTGTAGGCATATTAGCAACTTCAACATAGTATTTTACGCCGTTAGCAACGATGTTCTTTGCGTCAGCTTCGCCAACTTCGTTCTGAGTAGCACAAGGCATAACAACGTCAACCTTCTGCTCCCAAGGTCTCTTACCAGCAAAGAACTGAACGCCAAACTTATCAGCGTAATCCTGAACCTTGTCACGACCTGAATTACGCATTTCGAGCATGTAATCGATCTTTTCGTCGGTGCTGATGCCATCGGGATCGTAAACGTAGCCGTCAGGACCGGAAATTGTGAGTACCTTACCACCAAGCTCGGTAATCTTCTTTACAGTACCCCAAGCAACGTTGCCGAAACCGGAAACTGCAAATGTCTTACCCTCGATGGATTCGCCAAATGATTTGAGCATTTCTGCAGCATAGTAAACTGCGCCGTAGCCAGTTGCTTCCGGACGGATGAGTGAACCGCCGTATGCAATACCCTTACCAGTGAGAACGCCTGTAAACTCGTTACGGAGTCTCTTATACTGGCCGTACATATAGCCAACTTCACGAGCACCTACACCGATGTCACCAGCAGGTACGTCGGTATTTGCGCCGATGTGCTTTGAAAGTTCGGTCATAAAGCTCTGGCAGAAACGCATGATTTCGCCATTGCTACGACCTCTCGGGTCAAAGTCGGAGCCACCCTTACCGCCGCCCATAGGAAGACCGGTAAGACTATTCTTAAATGTCTGCTCAAAACCGAGGAACTTGATGATTGATGAGTTTACTGACGGATGGAAACGGATACCGCCCTTGTACGGGCCGATTGCAGAATTGAACTGAACACGGTAGCCGCGGTTAACCTGAACCTTGCCGTTATCATCTACCCATGATACACGGAAGCTGATAAAGCGTTCGGGCTCAACGATGCGTTCCATAACGCCATTTTCTTCAAACTTTGAATCCTGCTCAATAACCGGCTCGAGAGATTCAAAAACCTCACGTACGGTCTGCAAAAATTCTTTTTCGCCGGGATTGCGAGCTTCAACACTGTCATAAACTCGCTGTAAGTAAGCTGACTTAAACATTGATACATACCTCCAAAAATTTTATTCCTACATAATATAAGAATAAGAAAAAATATATTAAAGAATACTACCAAATACACCATTCGTCAATAGAAAAACGTAATTTTTTTGATAAAAAACTCGATTTTTTAATGATAAATAGGAATTTGAAAAGCATTAAATAATCAATAAGTAATTATACGTTAAATCTGAATAGAACGATGTCTCCATCCTTCATAACGTAATCCTTGCCTTCTGAACGGACGAGTCCCTTTTCCTTTGCAGCGTTCATTGAACCGCAATTCATCAAATCATCAAAGGAAACTACCTCCGCTCTGATAAATCCACGCTCAAAATCGGTGTGAATTTTACCCGCCGCCTGAGGTGCTTTTGTGCCGTTTTTGATTGTCCAGGCGCGAACCTCGGGCTGCCCTGCCGTAAGGTAGGAAATGAGTCCAAGCAACGAATAGCATTTGGTTATCAGACGGTCAAGTCCCGACTGTTCGAGTCCGATTTCTTTAAGGAACATTACCTTTTCTTCATCCGACATATCGCTAATCTGCGCCTCTAATTCAGCGCAAATGGGCATACATTCCGCCATTTCATCAGCAGCAAGCTGCTTGATTTTAAGATAGCGCTCGTTACTGTCGATACCACTCGAAAAGTCCTCCTCGCTCATATTACAAGCGTAGATAACCGGCTTTGACGAAAGGAGTGCAGTTGTAGCAATAACTTCATCACCAAGCTCATCGCGTTCAATTGAACGAGCGGGTTTACCACATTCTAAATGGGCGTAAAGTCGCTTTAAGAAATCAAGCTCGGCTTGAAGTGATTTGTCACCTTTGAGTGCCTTTGCAGTTTTATCAATTCGACGCTGAACCATTTCCATATCAGAAAATACAAGCTCTAAATTGATAATTTCTATATCGCGCATCGGGTCAACAGAGCCCTCAACGTGAATGATGTCGGTGCTATCAAAGCAACGGACAACGTGAACAATAGCATCGACCTCACGAATATTTGAAAGGAACTTATTTCCGAGTCCTTCACCCTTTGACGCACCCTTTACGAGACCTGCAATATCAACAAATTCGATTGTTGCAGGGGTGAACTTTACGGGATTATACATTTCCTTTAAGCTTTCCAGACGCTTATCAGGTACCGAAACAATACCAACGTTCGGCTCAATGGTGCA
>JAFOCB010000117.1 GCA_017381515.1 Clostridia bacterium
AGCTGATGCTGCCTTTGCCATCTGCTTTTCCTTCCATTTTACCCAAATTGTAGGAGCGAGGCAGATTGATGAATATGCACCAAAGATAAGTCCGGCTGAAAGCGGAATAGCGAAGGTGCGGAGCGAAGTAAGACCCATGATTTCGGAAACGATGATGATAACAACAATAGCTGCAAGTGTAGTAATTGTTGTGATAACCGTTCTTGTAAGGGTTTCGTTATTCGACTTGTCAACAGCTTCAGCAAGTGAAAGCTTTGTGCCATAGATACGGCGGTTTTCACGAATTCGGTCAAAGATGATGATTGTATTGTTGAGCGAGTAACCGAGAAGGGTGAGAACAACCGCAATAAAGTTGGCATCGATTGAAAGACGGAATACGATGCAAACGATAAAGGCAATTGCAATATCGTGAACAAGTGCGATAAGGGCTGAAATACCAGCCGAGATACCGCCGATTCGACGGAAGCGGATGCCAACGTAGATAACTACGAGGATGGAAGCGATGAGAACTGCAACGAGCGCTTTTACAAAGAAGCGCTTACCAACAGAAGCCGATACCGAGTTGATTTCTCCGCTTTCTACATCCTTGTCAGCAAAAGCGGTCTGAAGCGCTACTACCGATGCGTCGGCAGTCTTTGCCGATACGTTGTCGGTGAGTGAAACTACGAGCTTCTGTGCTGTGCCCGAGAAGTCGGAGCTTGCGGTAACGTTAAAGTTCTTTCCGAGCATATCTTTTGTATAAACGAGGGTTTCGTCGGAATTATTGGTGATGCTGTTATCCTTTAATTCGCCCTGAATGGTCTTTGTTGCGGTGGAAATTGTCTTTTCCTCGAGGGCGGTCTTTACAAATGCGGTGGCTACACCTTCGTCAAGCTTAACTGCGGCAAAGTCGTCGCCAAATGCCTTTGCAAAGGCGGTGTCAGCTGCCTTCTGGTCGAGGTCGCCGGTGTACTTGTAAACCACGCGTGATGCATCCGATTTGAGCGCCTTTGAAGCGTCGTCGAGCGAAATTTCGCCTGTGTAGGAGTAGGTGAGCTTTGTTCCGCCCTTGAACTGGATGTCGAGTACCGGTCCGAAAACAGCCGTCAGAATTACGCCAACTGCGATAACTGCCAAGCTGATTGTACCGAACTTTTTGAGATTTGAAACAAACTTGAAGCTCTTTGCTTCCTTTGCATTTTCCTTGATGCCATAGAGCCAGTTTTTACGCAGACACTTGAATCCGGAAAGTGCTTTGAGCATAATCTGTGACGCGAATACGGCAAAGATAAAGTTAAGCACAACGCCGATAAGGAGTGTGTAACCGAAGGAGTAGATTGCTCCTGTTACCGATGCGCCAAAGAAGCCGAATACCCAGCTGAACAGCTTTGCAAAAATATTATCGGAAGGTCCAAACGCGCCCATGAGGACAACTGCAACGATAACGTTGGTGATGTTTCCGTCGATGATTGCTGCAATAGAATTCTTTGATCCGGCGGAGATAGCGCCTGTGATGGTCTTTCCTTTGCGGAGCTCCTCGCGGATACGTTCCATTGTGATAACGTTAGCGTCAACGCCCATACCGATTGCAAGGATGATACCTGCGAGACCGGGGATGGTCATTGTGAAGCTGTCGGTACCGGGGAAGAACTTTGTAATACAAGCGATCATTCCACCAACCTGTCCGACAAGCGCGATACAAGCAACTGCACCGGGCAGACGGTATCTGAACAGAAGGAGCAGGCAGATTACGGCGAATGCGATAACGCCTGCGATAATCATAACGTTGAGCGCTTCTTCACCGAGGGTTGCGCTGACAACCTGAATCTTTGAATCGTCAACCGAGAGGGCGAAGGGAAGTGTACCTGCGTTGATTTCGCTAGCGAGTTCGGTAGCGGTATCAACATCGAAGTTACCCGAAATGATTGCGTATCCGTCCGAGATGGTGTCATTTACGGTCGGAGCCGAAATACAAACGTCGTCGCGGAAGATAGAGATTGTATCACCCTTGAGACGAGCGGTTGCCGAAGCAAACTTTGTCTTTCCTTCGTTGGTGAGGACGAGCTGAACCTGCGGTTCGCCTGTTGACTGGTCGTAAACTACGTTTGCCGAGTCGATGTCCTTTGCGCCCTGAAGCACGATGGCACCGTTTACATCCTGGTTGCCTTCGCGGAAGGTGATTATAGCCGTGTCACCGAGCTTGTTGATTTCGCTGGTGGCGTTATAGTCCTCTTGATTCGATGACCAGGGGAAACGAACGACAATCTGTGTATTTGCAGAGTCTACGAATGTTTCGTAGTCGGTGATTCCCTGACCGATGAGTCGATTTTTGATAACTGTTTCGGCAGCGTCAAGCTGATCCTTTGTAACCTTTTCCGGATCGATGCCAGAGGGAGAGAATACACCCTCGACACCGCCCTTTATGTCAATTCCCCAACGAATGTCGTCAGCACCTTTGACATATTCGAGCACCTTGTCGCCGTAGTAGTTAGTGACACCGAAGAACGAGCAGTATGTAAGCACGAAAATCAGTATCGCAACAATGAAAAACCATTGTTTACCTGTTCTTTTCATTGTTTGGGCCTCCTTATTTTTTTGAACTATTGCATAAAAATACAAGTTAACTATTTGATTATATAGCAAATCTAACTAATTGTCAATCAAAGAGGGGATAATTAAACCCCCTTTTTGACCGAAAAATGTCGATTAGCCGTTTATCAGCATTTCGAGGGTTGCCTTTTTGACCGCGACGGTGAAAAGCTGCATTGCCGTTTTCAGCTCGTCGATGGGCGGGAATGACGGCGCAATTCGGATATTGCTGTCGAGCGGATCCTTTCCGTAGGGGAAGGTGGCTCCTGCACCCGTCATAATGAGTCCTGCCTCTTTACAAAGGGCAACCGTTCTCTTTGCACAGCCGGGAAGTGTATCCGCGCTGACAAAGTAGCCGCCTTTTGGTTCGCACCACGAGAGAATGCCAAGTCCGTCGAGTTCTTTATTAAGAGTGTCGATTACAAGCTCGAATTTCGGCTTTAAGGATTCTGCGTGCTTCTTCATGTGCGCTTTTAAGGTAGCGATGTCGGTGAAAATGCGTGCGTGACGGAGCTGATTGAGCTTGTCGCCGCTGATGGTCTGGATTGTCATACGAGCTTTGATAAGGTCGAGGTTATGCTCACTTGCCGCGATTGCAGCGATTCCTCCGCCGGGGAAGGTGACCTTTGACGTACTTGCGAACATAACGGCAAGGTCGGGATTACCTGCTTTTTCGCATTCGTCGAGAATGTCGAGAAGCTGGTCGTCGTCATTTTCGTCAAGGAAGTGGAGCGCATACGCATTGTCCCACATGATGCGGAAATCCTTTGCTGCCGGTTTAAGTGCGGCAAAGCGGCGTACAACCTCGTCCGAATAGGTGTTGCCGGTCGGATTTGAGTATTTCGGTACGCACCAAACACCCTTTACAAGCGGGTCTGCAACGAGCTTTTCGATTTCTTCCATATCGGGGCCGTCGTCGAGCATGGCAACGGGAATCATCTTTATCCCGAAATGCTCGCATATTGCAAAGTGACGGTCGTAGCCCGGTGTGATGCAGATGAATTTTACTTCGCCCTGTTTTACCCACGGCTCGCCATCGAATCCGGTGAGCATTCCCTGGGCGATAAAGTCGAACATGAGGTTAAGTGACGAGTTTCCGCCGACGATAACCTTTTCGGCAGGGACGTTCAGCATATCGGAAAAGAGAATCTTTGATTCGTCGAGTCCGTCGAGTCCGCCATAGTTGCGGCAGTCAACTCCATTTGCGCTGATAACCTTTTCGCGCGAGTCGACCACCGTCAGCAGCTCCTCCGAAAAATCAAGCTGCTCTGCGCTCGGCTTTCCACGGGCCATATTTAAGCTGAGCTTCATTGCGGCAAAGCGGTTATATTCCTCGTCAACCGCCTTTAACTCGGTTTGAAGCTCGGTTTCGTTCATTTGTAAATACTCTTTCAAGTCATTCACCCTTTTAGAAAAAAATAGTAATAACTTATTTTACCCTAATCGTTTCGATTTTTCAACGATTATTTATTATTATATAAATATTATTCGAATGTTATATACAAATTATATACTAAATATTATATGATTACTTGACATATTGTGTATTTTGTATTATCATTTAACATGATATGGTGGTTATTGGACTAAAACGCATATTTGGCTAGTGTGTTTGGTTTTTCATATCCGGGTTTTTCTCGCATACCCGATATATTTTAAAATGCGATTATTATATAAAGGAGGTGCTCAAATGTTAGAGACACCAGTTGTAATTGGAATTGCTGCCGCAGCTGCTGTGGTTTTTGGTATAATCGGCTTTGTTTTAGGCCACTTGCATAAACGTAAAACCGACGACGGAATCATTCTTTCCGCCAAGGAACAGGCAAAAAACATGGTCGCCGAAGCTATGAAAACCGCTGAGGCAAAGAAAAAAGAGGCAGTTCTCGAAGCAAAGGACGAGGTTCACCGTCTGAGAAGCGAAGCCGACAAGGAAATTCGCGAAAGACGTAACGAGGTTCAGCGCCAGGAACGCAGAATCATTCAAAAAGAAGAATCTCTTGACAAAAAGATTGAAAATTTAGAAGCAAAAGAAGAAAAGCTCAACGAAAAGAGCAAGGAAATCGAAAAGGGCATGGAGGAGGTCGCTCAGCTCAAAAAAGGGCAGATGGACATTCTCGAGCGCATTTCCGGTTTCAGCGTTCAGCAGGCAAAGGATTATCTCCTTAAATCGCTTGAAGACGAGCTTACTCACGAAAAGGCACTCAAAATTCAGATTTTTGAGGAGCAGTTAAAGGACGAGTCGGACAAACTCGCTTCCAACATTATCGCTGGAGCAATTCAGCGCTGTGCCGCCGATCATTCTTCGGAGGCCACTATTTCGGTAGTCGGTCTGCCAAACGATGAAATGAAGGGCCGCATCATCGGCCGCGAAGGTCGTAACATCCGCACACTCGAAACACTTACCGGCGTTGACCTCATTATCGACGACACGCCCGAAGCAATCACTCTTTCGAGCTTTGACCCGATTCGCCGCGAGGTTGCCAGGGTTTCGCTCGAAAAGCTCATTCTCGACGGACGAATCCATCCCGCGCGAATAGAGGAAACCGTCGAAAAGGCAAAGAAAGAAATCGACCGCACAATCAAGCAGGAGGGCGAAAATGCCGTTCTCGATGCAGGGGTACGCAATCTGCATCCCGAGCTTGTTCAGTTGCTTGGTCGTCTGCGCTACCGTACCAGTTACGGTCAGAATGTGCTTAACCATTCGCTCGAAGTTGCTCACCTGTCGGGACTTATGGCCGCCGAACTTGGCGAAAACGTTGCCCTTGCTAAACGTGCCGGTCTTCTCCACGATATTGGTAAGGCGCTCGACCACGAACACGAGGGTACACACATTCAGCTCGGTGTCGAGGTTGCCAAAAAGCATAACGAGAACGAAATTGTTATCAATGCCATTCACGCTCACCACGGCGACGTCGAGCCGAAATCGGTTATTGCCTGCATCGTTCAGGCCGCCGACGCAATCTCTGCCGCTCGTCCGGGTGCCCGTCGCGAAAATATCGAAAATTATGTCAAGCGTTTGGAACAGCTCGAGGGAATTGCAAACTCCTTTAACGGCGTAGACAGCTCCTTCGCAATCCAGGCAGGACGCGAAATTCGTATCATGGTCAAGCCCGACCAGATTAGCGATGACGAAATGGTTATCACCGCTCGCGAAATCGTTAAGCGAATCGAGAGCGAAATGGAATATCCCGGTCAGATTAAGGTTCAGGTCGTTCGTGAAAGTCGCGCAGTCGAATACGCGAAGTAA
>JAFOCB010000118.1 GCA_017381515.1 Clostridia bacterium
CAAATTTCAAGTAGTTTTTCTGTCATCCTATAAAGCAAATCCTCCCTGCCGAAAAAATGGTGGGGAGGGTTTGTCGTTATTTGTGTTTTTTATTTGCATGTGTTATACTTTGTTTATCAATATAAGAGGTGATAAAATGAATATAAATGAGATTATTGGTGGTATTGAATTTAAACATGTTATTATTTTTCAAACGCAGGTTATGATGGGTTCTCAGTTTAAAAGAATAAAAAACGCTAATAATGGTGATGACATTGTTATTGCATGTTTACGATTGGGTTGGAATGATGCGTTTCGACATACATCTGAAAATATAAAACAAGGTGATAAGACAGTGTTAGATGTAAGATCTGCCGATTGGAATAAAGGCCATAACGAACCCGATGATTATATTTGTAGTATATTGAAACAAGAACCAATCCTCGAGATTTTTAAAAATTATGCAAAAGCTAAAACCGTAAATGAAAAAGTAGCCGCAGTAATCAATCGGTTTGAAGAACTAAAAGATATTTTTGGTCAGGTTAAGAAATTGGATGGCAACAGGCAGTTGTGCTTCGGCCATTTTCAAAAAATGTTTAATATTGCGATAAAATTGTACTTGTGCTTATATATGTGTAGAGGTTTTCTGGAGATTGATGATAATCTTTTTTGCAATGAAATCATTGAAAATCTAAAAAAAGCCGATTGCCCTGTTGATAGCATCATTTTGGAGCGTCTGAAAATAGATGCATCAAACAAAGAATATAGTAATTATAAATGGAGCAAATTTGGAACGAATGAGCATCCAACTAATGAATATATTGCTGTGCAAGAAGAAATATCAAAATTAAAGGATGTACAGGGTAAAAGCAATCTTTATTATGATTTTATTGCATGGGAGAGATAAGTTCCAGGGTTATATTAAATAGAAATAATTGTATTTTCATTCTATAAAGCAAAAGCACCCCGCCGAGCAATCGACGGGGTGTTGTTACTTTATTAAATTTTATTCTAAATTAACAAAGACAATATTTATTTGTTCGTTAGAAAGTTCTTTATTTATACTATTATTGTCATATATTATTTTAAATTTGTCTTTATATTCAGTATGATTATTAAGATTGCCTGTGTAGTTTTCAATAGCAGAGAGGTTATTTTTCAACAGAATTAAACATTTATAAGCATCTTTGAATTCATTGCTTGATATGTCTTCTATTCTGTTGTCAGCTTTACCATTTAAAAGATTATCAATATCTTTTTTTATTCCGTTTTTTTGGTTTCCGCCATATATAGTTTCTTCTTTTTTGCAAGGAATGTTTCCTTTTATCTCTGCGAGCAATCGTTTGTCATTATACGTTGTTACAATATCATATCCATGGTCGTTCATTTTTGAATATTTAAAATCAAGGTTTTCAATTCCTAATATTTCAAAAAATTGCTCACCCATCAAATAAGTAATAAGTCAAAATACCCCTTATAAAGTATCCTTTCCTTGCTTTCGGGAAACAGATGAGCATATAAATCCACAAAATAGTCATCGGTCATACTTGCTATATAATCGACTACGATTTGATTAGGTTCGGTTTGCTCGTATGGGATGTCGCGCGTATAATGTGCCTTGTTCACGTAGTTTATATGTTGAGTAAAGATTGGAGCTGCCTTGTTTCCGCCGACCAAATCGTCGAGTAGCCTGTCATACATTTTGCGCATCATGGGCATCACGATATGGTGCAAATCATCACTAACCCGGTCGTTTTTATAGATAAGCGCATAGTTGTCGGCTTTTGCCTTTTTCAGCGCTTCAAAATGCTTTTCATCCATTTTGATATACGGTTTGCCGTAGCTGTTTTCGACTATGTTGACGATGAGATTGTTTATGATTTCGGCATTATATCTTCCGATTGCGCTACCCGAAAAATCATCGTTGTCGATTATGTGAGCCCTTTCAGCATCCTGCCGGTCCTTGCCAAGATAGGCAATAATATCCGAAATTCGCATAACGCAGCCCTCGAGGGTTGATGGAATGAGCCGTCGAATATTTTTCTTATCTATGTAGCAATTTTCGATTTGCTCATCAAATTCATCAAAGCTGTCAAGCGGCCTTGGATGATATTCGCACAGTTCCATTTCGCCATCGTGAGCAGCAATGCCATTCAGCGTCTGCAAGGAAATATTATAGGGAAAAATTTTATCCAGTACACGCACCGAATGAATATTGTGGCTAAAATGCCGTCCCGTGTGGCTAAAATACAGCTCGTCCAAAAATTCTTCACCCGCGTGACCGAATGGAGTGTGTCCAATATCGTGACCGAGTGCGATTGCTTCGATTAAATCAAGGTTAAGTCCCAGCGCCTTTCCGATTGTTCGTGCGATTCGAGAAACCAGTTGCACGTGTAAGCTTCTGCGCGAGATGTCATCGTTTTTATAGAATGAAAAAACCTGCGTTTTATCAGCATAGCGGTTGTAGTAAGGACAATGGATTATCTTATCAATATCGCGGATGAATGCGGTGCGGATAATATTCGCTTTATCTCGCTCACAGTCATTTCTGCGCACTACGTCATCCTCGCAAAAAGCGACCTGCGGCAGAGTATTATTCACCCTGTCGTTTTTTATCCGCTCGGCAATATTTTCCGAAAGTTTTTCGTAGTTTAGCAAAGAAATCACCTCGTTTATATCATTGTACCACATTCTCCTCCGCTTTTCCACAATTTATGATACATAAGTGCAATGTACTGATTTTGGTACAATACGAGTGGTGTTTTATATGTAAAGTACAAATATCTTGCAATCAAATTAAGCGTATGATATGATGAAAACAAGTTAAAAGAGCGGTTTTTATATATACTGAAATTGCCGCGCAGTTATCCTTTGTCAGTGGGCAAAAAAACCTAGTCCAAAACCGCTGTACAGAAGGTGCAAAATTTTTTTCAAAATAAGCTCTTGACTTTTACGTTTTAAGGTAATAAAATAATTGTAAATTTGAATATCACAATAACGACTATGATGAAGACGGTCGGAAAGATAAAGCTTTTCAGAGAGTTGCCGTATGGTGCGAGGCAATGGTTAATCCTTCCAATGACCCATCCCTTCTGAGTCGGAGAACCAAAAGGCATTTGCCGAGTAGACTTCTTCCGTATTGCTGCGTAAAGGCAAAGGGCTTGTTAGAGCTCGGAAAGTGACGGAAATAACCTTTCCGTAATTTGAGTGGTACCGCGGGTTTAACAACTCGTCTCAAAGAAAAAAATCTTTGAGACGAGTTTTTTGTTTTATTCAAATTTGTAGCCATTCCATAATATGTTAATATTGAAAGGAGACAACAGAAAATGGATTACAGTTTGAAGGATGTAGCAGGCAGAATAAAGGACCTACGCGAAGCAAAGGGATACACACAGGAGCAGCTTGCCAAACTCACAGGCGTATCGGTAGAGGATTATGCGCTTTTGGAACAGGGCGAAACCGATTTTAGCTTTACCTTTATTTACAAGTGCGCAAAAGCGTGTGGAGTCGAGGTAGTTGACCTGCTCGAAGGTACAAGCACTACATTAAGCTCATTTGCCATCACCAGAAAGGGTGACGGACTCAAAATTTTAAAGCAGCACGGCGTTGAATACAATAACCTCGCTCCTAAATTCAAGGATAAGCTTGCCGAGCCGTTTTTGGTAAAATTCCCGTACTTACCCGAGGAACAGAATGCACCCATGAAGCTCAATTCTCACAACGGACAGGAATTTGACGTTATCGTAAAGGGTTCGCTTAAGGTTCAGGTCGGCAATCACATTGACATACTCAACGAAGGCGACTCGATATTCTATAACAGCTTGATTCCCCACGGCATGATTGCCGTTAGCGAGGGTGGATGCGAATTCCACGCGGTTGTTCTCAATCCGCAGGACGGTCTCGTCAGCGAGGAATATCCCGAAGCACCCTACGTCGTTTCAAAATCGGTCGAAAAGGAATCAACCACCGCAACTGTTGCCGACAATTTCGTCGAATCGTTCTATGACGAAAACGGCGTATTCAGCGGCATTAAATTCAAGAACGAGGACAAATTCAATTTTGCTTTCGACTGCGTTGACGCCATCGCGGAAAAGAATCCCGATAAGCTCGCAATGATGTGGGTTGCAAATGATAAATCCGACCGCAAATTCACCTTCAGCGATTTGAAAAAATATTCGGCAAAAACCGCCAATTACTTTGAATCGCTCGGCATCAAAAAGGGCGATACAGTAATGCTCGTTCTCAAGCGCCACTATCAGTTCTGGTTCTGTATGCTTGCCCTTCATAAGCTTGGAGCAATTGCAATCCCCGCTACAAATCAGCTGGTTGAGCACGATTTTACTTATAGATATAAGGCGGCGAAGGTAAAGGCAATCGTTTGTACCGCCGACGGAGAGGTTTCTAACGAAGCCGAAAAGGCGGCGGCAGATTTCCCCGATATGATAAAGGTTTTGGTCGGCGGAAAGAAGGACGGCTGGAACGACTTTAACGTTGAAATGGAGCGTTTCAGTACACATTATTTCCGTACCGAAGACACTCCTTGCGGTGACGACCCGATGCTTATGCTCTTTACCTCGGGTACCACAGGTTATCCCCGTATCGCAACCCATTCGTATAAATATGCTCTCGGTCATTATCCCACCGCAAAGCATTGGCATAACGTAAATCCCAACGGCTTGCACTTTACCATCTCGGATACCGGCTGGGGAAAGGCACTCTGGGGTAAGCTTTACGGTCAGTGGCTCTGCGAAGCAGGCATATTCACCTACGACTTTGACAGATTCCATTCCGAGGACATTCTGCCCATGTTTGCAAAATACGGCATCACCACCTTTTGCGCACCGCCTACAATGTACCGCTTTTTTATCAAGGAGGATTTGTCAAAGTACGACCTTTCCTCTATCGAATACGCAACTACCGCCGGTGAAGCCCTCAATCCCGAGGTGTTCAACCAGTTTAAGAAGGCGACAGGACTCACCATCATGGAGGGCTTTGGCCAGACCGAAACCACCCTTTCTATTGCAAACTTTGTCGGCTCAAAGCCGAAAATCGGCTCAATGGGTCGTCCGAGTCCGATTTATGACGTGGTTGTCCTCGACTCCGACGGAAACGAGTGTAAAACGGGCGACACGGGCGAAATATGTATCCGCGTAAAAGATGGCGAAGCACCTTGTGGCCTCTTTACCGGCTACTATCTCGACGAAGAAAAGACAAACGAGGTATGGCACGACAGCTATTATCACACGGGCGACACCGCGACAATGGACGAAGAGGGCTATCTCTGGTACGTTGGTCGTATCGACGACGTAATCAAGTCGTCGGGCTACCGCATCGGACCCTTCGAAATCGAGAGCGTTATCATGGAGTTGCCCTATGTATTGGAGTGCGCAATCACACCCGTACCCGATGAGGTTCGCGGTCAGATTGTAAAGGCGACCATTGTTCTGGTAAAAGGAACCGAAGCAACCGATCAGCTTAAAAAGGAAATCCAGGAATACGTAAAGACGCACACTGCTCCCTATAAATATCCGAGAATCGTTGAATTTGTTGACGAATTGCCAAAGACTATCAGCGGCAAGGTAAGACGCGTCGAAATTCGCAAAAACGATATGGAAAAATTGAGCAAGTAATTTGCTTGTATGCTACAACAAAACGACCCGAAACGAATTTGTTTCGGGTCGTTTTTGTATAATTATAATCGCTATGTGGATGGACTTACTTATACCCTCTTTTTCATGGCGTTCATCAGCACGTATGCTCCTACCAGCACGGCTACCGAGCCGCCGAGTATGAGATACATTGTCGGTACGCTTACCTGACCGCCAAAGAAATATAGGTTGCAGTCGAGGGAATCCTGTATCGAGCCGACGATTTCCGCAGGCACACCCTGACTTTGCATTTCGGCCAATGCACCTCGCAAGGAATGTGTGCGAACGAGTGACGTTCCGTATGTACCGGGCAGAAAGGCGAGTACCTTTTGCAGCCCGTCGCTGAATGACGAAATCGGCATATACGCGCCGCAGATAAAGCCGTATCCTGCGCTGATAATTGTACCCACCGCCGAAATTTGCCCCTGGGTTGAAAGGAAAAAGTTGATAACCGACGAAAGCGCCGTGCCGAAAAATGAAAGCAGTACAACGTCGAGCAGCAGAAATATTACGTCCGACACCGACATATACCAGCCGTTAGCCCCAACGTAAACGAGGCATAGTCCCGCTGCTGCAAGGCAAATTATCAGCGTCGATAAAAGGGTTGCCACGTAGTAGCTGATGGCAAGCCTCGACGATTTTACCGGCGAAATTGTCAGGTCCTTTATGCTTCCGTTGGCTCTGTCCTGAACCATCAGATTGTTTGCGCAAAAGGCAACCGTCACGCAGGACACCGCCAGAATGGATGAGATAAGCTGACCTCCGACCAAACCGTTTATGACCTTTTCGGGAAGCTTTATGGTGTCGGGTAGCCCTGCATAAAAGGAATCCTCAAAAATGTTGCCCAGAAAGGTCGCGTATAAAACGAGGAGGATTCCCGGTGTAATCAGCGCGGTAAAAAACATTCCTTTATCGTTAAAAAACAGCTTCATATTGCGCTTTATCATTGCAAAAATGGTTTTCATTTTACCGTCCCTCCTTCCAATTTTTTACCCGTAACGTTGAGGAATACGTCGTCCATCTTTCCCTTTGTGATTTCGTAATCGGTAAAAAGGTCGGGATGCTTTATAATCAGCTCGGTTGCCTTTGCGGTATTCGGCACCGAAAGGCGAAAAGCGTCGCGTATTTTTTCATATTCGCACGAAAGCGCCTTTACCTTTTCTTCATCGATGCCGTACAGGGTAATGAAATCCTGCGAATATGTGTTTTTAAGCATCAGCGGAGTACCTTCGGCGGCGATTTTGCCACCGTCGAGGATAACGATATAGTCGGCTTCTGCCGCTTCCTCCATGTAATGGGTGGTGAGAAACACCGTCATATTTTCTGTCCTGCGAAGGTCGGAAATTACCCTCCAAATATTTTTTCTCGTTTGAGGGTCGAGACCGGTGGTCGGCTCGTCGAGAATGAGGATTTTCGGGTGATTTATGAGTGCGCGAGCTATGTCAATTCGCCGTCTTTGACCGCCCGAAAGCTTGCCGACAGACCTTTTTAGCAGGTCGTCGAATTCGAGCAGTTTTGCAAGCTCGTCCAGTCGCTTTTTGAACTCCGAGCCGAATAAACCGTATAACGCCGCGCGACTTTGCAGATTATCGTACACGCTCAGCGCCGAATCAAGCACCGAATTCTGAAAAACAACGCCGAGTCCACGCTTGATATGGTCGAGATTGCTGTCCAAATCGGCGTCGTCGATTACGATTTTTCCGTCGTCCTTTGACAGCTGACCGCACATAATGTTTATGGTGGTGGATTTTCCCGCTCCGTTTATGCCGAGAAAGGCAAAAAGTTCGCCCTCCTTTACGCAAAAGCTCAAATCCTGAACCGCCTTTACGTCACCGAAGCTTTTGCTCAGGTGGTCGATTTTGATAATATCTCTCATTGTCATTCTCCTTACGAAGTTTACACTGTGATTTATAGCATAAAACGGCATAATTTTCAATAGCATTTAACCAAGCGGTAGTTTTATAGATTTATTCGGCAAAAAAACGCCTACATCGCGCAGTTTCCGTATGATAAAAAACATAGTGGAGAATAGTCGATTTTTACAATTCATATACCGAGTAAAAAAACAAAAAAGCGAGGTAAAAGGAGCGTTCACATAGGGATAATTCGCCTAAAACAGTGTCTTTTTGCAGTCTAATATGTTACAACACCGCAGTACGCAACAGCGTGACTGCGGTGTTGTGCCTTTTATACTATCAAAAATCCATCTGTTTTAGGTGCTTTGCAGTTTTATAGTAATAAATTCGGCTAGGATTCAAAGCGACTAAGCCGCAGTAATACTTTGTGTATTACAAGGATTTGTTGCTAAGAATTGTGTCGAATTTATGCGAAAAACCAATTTCTCCCTATATGAGCGCTCCTAATTTCACCTTGCTTTTTTAATTAGTCGCAACAGGGGTCAGGTTTTTTTGTCGATTTGGGTGCATCGGGTGCTGGTTTGGTTGTATCGCCGAGTCCCGATGTTTCGGAAAAGATAACGTTAGTCTTTGTCATGTCAACGGCATCGCTTGGAATAATAATCTTTGATGCTTTGCCATTTGACAGGGCGACGAGTGCCTCGTACTTTTTCATTTCCAGAACGGCGTAATCGACCTGGGCGTTTTTCAGTTCGCGCAGACCATCTGCTTCAGCTTTTTTAGAAAGGAAAATGGCCTTTGCCTCACCTTCGGCACGAGCGATTCGAGCGTCGCGTTCACCTTCTGCGGCCAGAATCATTGCCTGCTTGTCACCTTCGGCGCGTGTAATTGCCGCTGCCTTGTGACCTTCTGCTTGGAGCAGGGTTTCGCGACGGTCACGCTCGGCCTTCATCTGCTTTTCCATAGCGTTTTGAATTTCGGCAGGGGGGATAATGTTTTTAAGCTCGACACGATTAACCTTGATGCCCCATTTATCGGTTGCCTCATCGAGAATTTCGGTCATTTTTGCATTGATGGTGTCGCGCGAAGTGAGTGTGCCGTCAAGTTCAAGCTCACCAACGATATTACGGAGTGTGGTTGCGGCAAGATTAGAAAGCGCAGAAATGGG